>CAZRMA010000042.1:0-14780 GCA_964600655.1 uncultured Ignavibacteriaceae bacterium | reverse complement strand
ATCAGCTACACAAATATCAATCGGCATTTTGGGGATTTTATATTGATTAAATCCGGCTTCATTGCGTAATAAAATATTTCCAACCTGCGGGCCGTTACCGTGAGTAATTACAATATTGTATCCATCTTCTAAAAGTTTAATTAATTTTTCGCAAGTGTCGTAAGTGTTTTTTTCCTGTTGATCGATTGTACCAACTTCATTTCCTCTTAAGATAGCATTTCCACCGAAAGCGATTACAGCCAATTTATTCATTCATTCATGCCTCAAAAGTTATAAATACATTTGGATTTTTTATATACTTGAAGATATCCGGCAGGCTTCATATTTAATTATTTGATTAATTTTTTCATAAAATTTCTTCCCCTTGCATAAATATTTAATTTTGACAGCAGTTAATCTAATAAGTAAGAAATTAAAAAGAAATATGAGAAAGAGATGACTTAATTAGAATTAAAGTTTCTTGAGCTGTCGTGGACTTACCATGACAGAAGGTTTTATTGTAAATAAGTTTACTTTAGTGCAACCGCGACATCTAAGCTATAGAAATTAATTATATGAGAACAGCTGGTTGCTTTCCTTTTAAAATTATTTTTACAATTTTTATTATATCATGAGAAACAAAAATGAAATAAATGGTTCCGATTTATTAAAACCTGAAAATATGCTTCGGCTTTATGCCAGCGGTGCTTTCCCAATGGCAGATGAGAAAACCGGTGAGATAAACTGGTACATGCCTGAAATCAGAACGATCATTCCGCTTGATAATTTTAATATTCCGCGTTCGTTAAAAAAGTATTTGGAGAACTCTGATTTTGAATTTAAATATGATAACGATTTTCTATCAATCGTAAAAAATTGTGCTGATAGAGAAACAACCTGGATCTCTGATAAATTACTAGATGCCTATTTAAAGCTTCATAAAAAAGGAAATATCCACACAGTTGAAACCTGGCAAAAAGGTAAGCTTGTCGGCGGTTTGTACGGAGTTGTTTTTAGAGGAGCTTTTTTTGGCGAGTCAATGTTCTCAAAAGTTGAGCAGGCTTCTAAAGCTGGTCTGGCAAAGTTGATTGAATGATTGTATGAAAAAAAATTTGTTATTCTTGATGTTCAGTATATGACCGAACATTTAAAAATGTTTGGCGCGGAAGAAATTCCTTTCGAAGAATATCAGCAGCTGCTTTTTAAAGCTTACCAAAGAGATTGCAGTTTTTAATAAGTAGTTTTTAAAATTATAAAAGGGGTTACTCATTTGTGGAATAACACCTTTATAATTTTATAATATTATATAACTTTACTATACTTTTTATCTGTCCCTTGAATATGATTTATAAGCCAATTCTTTAAAAATTCCATCACATCTATAGATAAAAGAATTTTACCTTCTTTAAATTTATTTTGTAAGCGAATTACTTGTTGAGTAAGAATTTTATGTATGTGACGGTGTTGTGCAAATTCCACGTAATTCATATCCCTCATAAGTTTTTCTTCGGATCCAAAATGAACCTTAGTATATTTTATTAGCTCATCTAATATTTTTTGCAATACATCTTTCCCGCGTCTTTGACACATTGCGGAATACAATTCGTTTATTAAGCCAATTAACTGTTTATGCTGCGCATCCATTACCGGATGGTTTACGCTATATTTGGGGGACCAGGATATTAACTCTGCCATTCAAATAATTCCTATAACGCTACTATAAATTGCTTTTTTAAAGACTAGGATAATTAAAACCATAGTATACTATCGAACAAAAATGCAAATTCTAAATACTCTAAGGCTAATAAAGTCTGATTATTGATTTTTTCAGACTATACTCGAGGTAAAGTAATACTTTAAGAAATCTTGTTAGCAAGCCCCAAAGGCAAAAATTTTTTTCCGAAAAGTCAGTTTCGGGATGAATTGATAATTTTGCAAACTATAAAACATTACTATTTTATAAGCCAAATTTCCTTCTGTGGTTTTGAAATAAATTTACAGCCATCTTTTGTAACGTATACTTCTTCTTCAAGCGTTGATGTGCCGTAACCTTTTACTGGTAATCTCGGCTCAATTGTGAAGACTTGAGATTCCTCTATTTCCATAAAAGGAGTGTTGCCGTATTTTTCCCATTTGGGAAATAATCCAGCCCCGCCGTCATGAACAGCTCTTCCAACTTGATGCCCAAGTCCATGCGGATACTCAATATAACCTTGTTCAACAATATATTTTCTTGCGATAGTATCCATTTTCAGACCTGTAACTCCGGGCTTAAGAGCATCTGCCACTTTTTGAATTGCATCGCGGATAATATTAAATCCTTTGGTAACTTCTGCGGGAGCTTTAGTTTCGCTATCTTTTAAAACATACCAAGTGCGCTGTAAATCAGAGCAATAGCCTTTAAATTGAATTCCAAAATCAATATTAACCATGTGTCCCTTTTCAACTTTTCTGTTTGTCGGTCCTGAATGTGGATCACCTGCCTCCGGACCCGTGAAAACAGCAGGGCAGTGATCCTCATCCCATGCTAAACCGAATCCTTTTTCCTTCACAATATTTTTTATGAACTCTGAAATATCGAGCTCGCTTTTTCCCGGCTTAATAAATTTGGTGGTCTGATCAAAAATCTTTAATGTTTCATCAACAGCTTCCTGCATTATTTTTAATTCGGTTTCAGTTTTTCTTCCTTTTAAAGCTGAAATAATCTCTTCCGATGAAACTAATCTATTAACGAAATCGGTATCTTTTAAATAGTCAGTTAAAATCAAATACATTCCATGAGTTAAGCCGTCTGCCAACTCTGAGTTTAGTGAATAGTTAATTGCAACCTGTTTAGGATTTTTTGATTTGAGGTAATTGACAAATACTTCTCTTATCGATTCGGTATAGCCAATAACATTTTTGAAAAGTTTTTTTTCTTTGATGTTGCTTTCTTCCAATGATCCAAGAATGCAAGTAGTGTCGCCGTCTCTATTAATGATTAATGCCGATTGCCAGGTAAAATTAATGCCGGATATCATATCAAGAACCGGGTCTCTCATATTTGAACTTTCTCTTACAAAAGTCAGCCACATATCAATATCTTTTTCTTTTAGAATTTCAACTGCTTGCTTAATCTTTTCTTTTAAAATTTCGTTGTCCATTTTCGCCTCATTTTTTTGAAATTTCAACAAATTATTTTCACAAATCTATTAAATAATTAAGTCAAAAGTCATAAATCAATAGTTAAAAATCAGATAACTTCGTAGGTTTTATGAACGATTTTCTATATTCAAAATGTTTCTAATTCATTGGTTTTATATTATACATAAATTGAAATTTAGAATTGGTAATAGCAGCATTTCGAATAACTAATATTAAATTTTACAAATCTCTTATTTTTTTTCAGTTTTTTAGTTAATTATTCGCTAAGTTTTATTATTAGAATAATGGATTTTATTAAAATTTTCATTTTTAATGAAGCTGCAAAAACAAAAAATCATTCAAGGGGAATAAATGATTTCAAATTTTGAAATCCAATCTTTAATCAAATCCAAGCCTGCCTGCCGGACAGGCAAGTATAAAATATTTATATCACCATATTAAATTAATTTTTTTTATTAAGAGGATTTTATGTCAGAGTATATCAATAATTTATTGAATAATGTAAAGGCCCAAAACTCGAACGAACCGGAATTTCATCAAGCAGTTGAAGAAGTAGTTGAATCATTGGAAATAGTATTGGAAAGACATCCCGAATACCGTTCGGCAAAAATTTTGGAAAGAATGGTTGAACCTGAAAGAGTAGTTTTATTTAGAGTTCCATGGATGGATGATCAAGGTGAGATTCATGTTAATCGCGGATTTAGAATTGAAATGAACAGCGCAATTGGCCCTTATAAAGGCGGATTAAGATTTCACCCTTCTGTTAATTTAGGAATTTTAAAATTTTTAGCATTCGAGCAAGTATTCAAAAACAGCTTAACAACATTGCCAATGGGCGGCGGAAAAGGCGGTTCTGATTTTGATCCCAAAGGCAAAAGCGATAACGAAGTTATGCGTTTCTGCCAGAGTTTTATGACTGAATTATTCCGTCACATTGGACCTAATACTGATGTACCTGCAGGTGATATTGGAGTTGGTGCAAGAGAAATCGGATATCTTTTTGGTCAATATAAAAGGCTAAAAAATGAATTTACCGGGGTGCTCACAGGCAAAGGGTTAAATTGGGGCGGCTCATTAGTTCGTCCCGAAGCAACAGGTTATGGTGCGGTTTACTTTGCACAGGAAATGTTAAAGACAAGAGGACTAGAAGTTGAAGGTAAGACATTTGCTGTATCAGGATTTGGAAATGTTGCCTGGGGTGCAGTTAAAAAAATAAATCAGCTTGGTGGAAGAGTAGTTACGTTATCAGGGCCGGATGGTTTTGTTTATGATAAAGATGGCGTGAAAGGTGAAAAAGTTGATTACATGTTAAAACTTCGAGCAAGTGCTAATGATAGAGTTCAGGATTATGCAGATCACTTTAAAGCAGAATTTTTTCCTGGCAAACGTCCATGGAGTGTTAAAGTTGATGTAGCAATGCCATGTGCAACTCAAAATGAAATTTTTGAAGATGACGCAAAAGAATTGATAAAAAATGGTTGCATCTGTGTCTGTGAAGGGGCAAACATGCCGACTACTTTGGAAGCGTATAAAGTAATAAAGCAAGCCGGTATTCTTTATTCACCGGGTAAAGCCTCTAATGCCGGTGGCGTAGCAGTTTCAGGGCTTGAGATGACGCAAAACAGTATGCGTTTACCCTGGCTGCGTGATGAAGTTGATGAAAGACTTCAGCAGATTATGAAAAAGATTCACGACACTTGTGTTTCAACTGCGGAAAGATTTGGAACGGCAGGTAATTATGTAAATGGTGCAAATATCGCTGGCTTCTTAAAAGTTGCAGACGCAATGCTGGATCAAGGTTTGGTTTAAGCGGAATTATGGATAAATGTAATATCGTAATTATATGTACTTGAATTTACTCCTAAACTTGAATTGAAATTGATAAATTTTATCAATGATAAATGTAATAATCTTTACTAATTTACAGATGAAGATTATTTTTCTATGAAATATTTGATACGGATTTAATAGTGTCCGAGAATACGAAAATTACTAAGATGGACAAGTTAGGCCTCTTTAGTATAGAAGACATTTTCAGCAGCCGCATTAAGAAATTCCAAAAATTAATGCGCTATAAAATCCGTGAAATTTTACTTGTATCCAGCCTCTATGACTATTATTTATTTGAAGAAGATGGGAGACTCTATGAATTAATCCGCCAGGAATATCAAGTCCTAAACCTTAGTCAAGCCCCCGAAATTACACATGTTACAACCGGAACCGAAGCCATTGAATTATTGATCCAGGAAAACAGTTTTGATATGATAATTACGACGCTTCACATTGAAGATATGCATGTAATTAAGCTTGCGGAATTAATAAGAAAAGCCGGTTCAAATACTCCCATAATTCTGCTTGCTTATGATAACCGTGAGCGAAAAGAACTTGTTACAAATTACGACACCTCTATCTTTGACAGAATTTTTATTTGGCAGGGCGATTACCGTTTGCTTATCGGTATAATTAAATATGTTGAAGACAAGATGAACGTTGAAAATGATACTTCAGCTGTTGGTGTTCAACTGATTATTCTTGTTGAAGATAATGTAAAATTTTATTCTGCTTATCTGCCTCTTGTTTATACCGAGATTTTCAAACAATCGCAGCGGTTAATTACAGAAGGAATAAATCTAACACACAAATTTTTACGCATGCGTGCAAGGCCAAAAATTCTTCTTTGCACTACGTACGAAGAAGCATGGGATTATTTTACAAAATACGAAGATTATATTCTGGGAATAATAAGTGACAGCAATTTTAAGCATCATGGTGTTAGAGATCCGGAAGCTGGGATAAAATTTTCACAAAACGTAAAATCTAAGCATAAAGATATTCCTATTCTTTTACAGTCAAGTAATCTTGACTTTGCAGAAAAAGCAAAATTAGTTGGGGCGGGATTCTTGCATAAGAGCTCTCCAAGGTTACTGCATGAACTTCGCGATTTTATGATCGATCACTTCGGTTTTGGTGATTTTATTTTTCAAACCCCTGACGGTAAGGAAGTAGCGCGTGCAAATAATTTAATAACCCTGGAAGAGCAGCTTGCGGTTATTCCTATCGAAAGTATCGTTTATCATGCCAATGGGAACCATTTTTCCAAATGGCTGAAAGCAAGAACTGAATTTTGGCTTGCCCATAAGTTAAGGCCGCGGAAAGTTTCCGACTTTAGTACACAGGAAGAAATGAGAATAGAATTAATTAATTCTATTAAGCTTTACCTTGAACTTCGGCAGCGCGGTATAATAACGGATTTTAATAAGGAAACATTTGATCCTAAAAATAGCTTCGCGCGTATTGGAGGTGGGTCTTTAGGAGGTAAAGCACGTGGACTTGGTTTCATAAATACCTTAATAAATAATAATAAAATTAGGTATAAGTTTTCCGGTGTAGAAATTTCGGTTCCTTCTGCTATTGTTATTGCTACTGATGTTTTTGATCAATTCATTGAAGAAAATCATCTCGATATTTTTGCTCTCAGCTCCACACAAGACGAAGAAATTACTTTGCGATTTCTTCACGCGCCAAATTTCCCAAAAGATATTATCAAAAAACTTACAGATTATTTGGAAATTACTGAAGGTCCTCTTGCAATACGTTCTTCAAGCCTCCTAGAGGACTCTCAATTCCAGCCTTTTGCCGGTGTGTATCAGACATTCATGATACCGAATAACAATCCCAATCTTCAAGTTAGATTGGATGAACTGCTTCAATGCATCAAGGGAGTTTATGCTTCTACTTTCTACAAAAAAGCTAAAGATTACATGAAAGCGACTTCCTATAGTCTTGAAGAAGAAAAAATGGCGGTTATTATTCAGAAACTGGTTGGTGCGCAACGTGATGGAAGATTTTACCCTGATTATGCCGGCGTTGCAAAATCTTTTAATTTCTATCCGGTTCCCCCGCAAAAATCCTCTGATGGAATTGCACTTGTGGCGTTGGGATTAGGCAAGCAGGTTGTTGACGGCGGAATGGCTGTGAGATTTTGTCCTAAATATCCAAAGCATCTTCTTCAATTTTTTTCTACAAAAGAAACTCTTAGAAATGCCCAGCAAGAATTTTTTGCTTTGGATATTAATGGACATCTTGACGACCAGGCAACACATCAACCTGATCGGTTAGTTAAAAAATTTGATTTATCAAAAGCTGAAGAAGATCAAACATTATTTCATGTGGGTTCAACTTACTCGGTTGAAGATGATGCTGTTTATGACGGAGTTTCAAGGAACGGTAAAAGAGTAGTTACGTTTGCATCAATCTTAAAGCATAATGTTTTTCCGCTTGCTGAAATTCTTGAACTTCTTTTGGATATGGGAACCTGGGGAATGGGAGTTCCTGTTGAAATTGAGTTTGCGGTTAACATGAATGTTCATCATGGACTTCCAAAAGAATTTGCCATGCTTCAAATGAGGCCGCTGGTTATAAGTCATGAACTTGAAGAATTAAATGTAGATTATCCGAATAAAGAAGAGTTGATCTGTCAAAGCCAGCAGGTTTTAGGTAACGGTGCAATGAACGGAATTTATGATATTGTTTATGTTGATTATCAAAAGTTCAATCGTGCAAAGAGCAGGGAAGTAGCAAATGAGGTAAATATTTTAAACTCAAAACTTCTCGAACAAAAAAGGCCTTATATTTTAATCGGTGTTGGAAGATGGGGCAGTCTTGACCAATGGCTAGGCATTCCTGTTACCTGGGATCAAATTTCAGGAGTCGGAGTTATTGTTGAAACAAGCTTTAAAGATATGAATGTTACTCCTTCACAAGGTTCACACTTCTTTCAAAATTTAACTTCTTTTAAGGTTGGATATTTCACAGTGAATTCTTCAAATCATTTTGATATGATTGATTGGGACTGGTTGAACTCTGAAAAGCCGATTGAAGAATTTACATTTACGAAGCATTTAAGATTTGATAAGCAAATAATCGTTAAAATTAATGGAACAAAAAATAAAGGAGTAATTTTAAAACCAGAAAAATAAAAATTTTAACCTAAGTTTACATTGGATGTAAACTCAAATAATAAATGTCGCACTGAGCCAGCCGAAGCTTGCCTACCGGCAGGTGTGAAATTATTATAGTAATGCCAGTCTTAGACTGACGAATACAACTAGTACATACTTTGGGTTTAATATTGTAAAAGTGTTATCGCCATTTTCACAATGCGTTTTGACAAAATATGTTCAAAACATAATTAGTTAACTGTGCCAAAAGCACTGAATACTCAATCAATAAATATACAGGGAGGCAGTAATGTCCGACTACGTAAAAGATCTTCTTACTGAAGTAAAAGCTAAAAATCCAAGTCAACCCGAATTTCATCAGGCGGTTGAAGAAGTTGCAGAATCGCTTGAGTTGGTTTTTGAAAGACACCCCGAATATAGAGCTGCAAAAGTTCTTGAAAGAATAATTGAACCCGAAAGAGTAATTACATTTCGTGTACCTTGGGTGGATGACCAAGGCGAGATTCATATAAATAGAGGTTACCGTATTGAAATGAACAGTGCAATCGGCCCATATAAAGGCGGATTGAGATTTCACCCATCAGTTAATTTAGGAATTTTAAAATTTTTAGCATTCGAACAAGTTTTCAAAAATAGTTTAACAACATTACCAATGGGCGGCGGTAAAGGCGGATCTGATTTCGATCCTAAGGGAAAAAGCGATTTAAAGATTATGCGTTTCTGCCAGGCTTTCATGTCTGAATTATACAGGCATATTGGTCCTAATACTGATGTTCCTGCTGGTGATATTGGTGTTGGTGGTAGAGAAATTGGTTTCTTGTTCGGGCAATATAAAAAATTAAGAAATGAATTTACCGGAGTTCTAACCGGTAAAGGTTTGAACTGGGGCGGTTCTTTAATTCGTCCTGAAGCAACAGGTTTTGGTGCAGTATATTTTGCAGCTGAAATGCTTGGAACCAGAAATCAAACACTTGAAGGAAAAACATGTCTTGTATCCGGAAGCGGAAATGTTGCCCAATACACAGTTGAAAAAATTCTAGAGCTTGGTGGTAAAGTTGTTACTCTTTCCGATTCCAACGGATATATTTATGACGAAGCTGGAATTACAAAAGAAAAATTAAATTTTGTTATGGACTTGAAGAATGTCCGCCGAGGAAGAATTAAAGAATATGCAGATAAATTTAAAAGTGCGGTTTATACGGCGATTGATCCAAAGGATTCTCATAATCCATTATGGAATCATAAAGCTGATTGTGCATTCCCGAGTGCTACTCAAAATGAAATAAACGAAAATGATGCTAAGAATCTTATTAAGAATGGTGTTTATGTTGTAAGTGAAGGTGCTAATATGCCTACTACGATAGAAGGTGTTAATATTTTCTTGGAAGAAAAAATTCTTTATGGGCCTGGAAAAGCAGCTAATGCAGGCGGTGTGGCTGTATCGGGTTTGGAAATGACACAGAACAGCATGAGACTCCCATGGAATAGAGAAGAAGTTGATGCCCGATTAAAAATGATTATGAAAAATATTCACAGCACTTGCGTCGAAATGGCCGACAGGTTTGGGACACCTGGTAATTATGTTAATGGTGCAAACATCGGCGGCTTTCTGAAAGTTGCAGATGCAATGATTGACCAAGGTGTAGTTTAATATAAATTGTTAATTTGGGGCTGCTGAATTGCAGCCCTAATTATTTTAAAAATAATTCTTTTCCATCTTTAAATGATTTAATATTAAAAATATTTAACATTTATGAAACATAACTTCGAGGAAGTAAAAGACAATTTTGATGCGTTTTGGGTTGAGCATGGTTATGGAAACCGTTTTCAAGGCTTTCAAAATTTAATGCGCCTGCGTATACGAAACATACTTTTAGTTTCAAGTTTGTATGATCTTTATTTATTTGAAGAAGACGGCAGACTATATGAATTAATTAGAAATGAATATCAAGGTTTAGGTTTAAGTCACTCCCCGGATTTAACAAGGGTTTCAAGTGGTAAAGATGCCATCAATTTAGCTAAAGACGAAAATCGTTTTGATCTCATAATTACCACACTTCATATTGAAGACATGCATGCAGTTAATTTTGCAAAGCTGGTTAAGCAATCTGGTTTGGATATTCCTGTTGTTTTATTGGCGCATGATAATAAAGAATTGAACCTTTTATTGCGAAGTAAAGATGTCTCTGTTTTCGATAAAATATTTGTATGGCAGGGTGATTTTAGAATCATAATAGCCATAATAAAATATTTAGAAGACCGGCTTAATGTTGAACACGATACAAAAATTGTTGGCGTGCAAACAGTAATAGTAATTGAAGATAATGTTAGATATTATTCTTCATTCCTACCTTTAATTTATACCGAAATGCTGAAGCAGTCGCGAAGGTTGATATCAGAAGGTATTAATCTAACCCATAAATTTTTAAGGATGCGTGCCAGGCCTAAAATTCTTCTTTGTTCTAATTACGAAGAAGCCTGGGAATCGTATCAAAGATATAAAGAATATATACTTGGTATCATTTCGGATATTGATTTCCCGCATGAAGGAGTTCAAGATCCAAAAGCTGGAATAATGTTTGCCAAAAATGTAAAGAAGGAACACGCTGATATCCCAATTCTATTGCTTTCGAATATGGAAGAAAATGCCGAAGACGCAAAGCTTGTTGATGCAGCTTTTATTTTAAAGGATTCTTCATTGCTATTGAGCGAGCTGCGTCAATTTATGATAACTAATTTCAGCTTCGGTGATTTTATTTTTAAAACACCCATGGGGGTTGAAGTGGGGCGTGCAAATGACTTGAGGTCACTGGAAAAACATCTCAAAAAAGCTCCTATAGAAAGTATTTTATTCCATGCTGAACGGAATCATTTTTCAAACTGGTTAAAAGCAAGAACTGAATTTTGGCTGGCTCATCAACTGCGGCCAAGAAAAGTTACTGATTATATGACAGTGGATGGTTTGAGAAATGACCTGGTTGATACATTGAACAATTATAGGCACGCCAGGCAAAGAGGAATCATTACCGATTTTTCTAAAGAATCTTTTGATCCCGACACTAGCTTTGCAAGAATTGGCGGTGGTTCATTAGGAGGTAAAGCGAGAGGGTTGGGCTTTGTAAACACACTTATAAATAATTACAATGTAAGAAAACAATTTGACGGAGTGACTATTTATGTGCCGCCTGCTGTGGTGGTTGGGACTGAAGTTTTTGACCAATTCATTGATGAAAATAATTTAAGAAAATTTGCATTGAATGGTAACAATGATGAAGAAATAACCAAACGATTTTTGGAAGCTGAAAAATTTCCGGAAGATATTCTTGCAGAGCTCGCGGCACTATTGGATTTAATTCATACTCCGCTTGCAGTTCGTTCTTCAAGCCTGCTAGAAGATTCCCAGTATCATCCTTTTGCAGGGGTTTACAAAACTTACATGCTGCCCAATAATCATCCAAATCCTTTATTTAGACTTAATGATCTTTTAAATACAATTAAGAAAGTTTATGCTTCAACTTTTTATCAAAGTACAAAAGATTACATCAAAATAACTTCTTATCGTCTTGAAGAAGAAAAGATGGCGGTAATAATTCAGAAGATGATCGGAAATAAACATGAAGATAGATTTTATCCTGATTTTTCCGGTGTTGCAAAATCCTATAATTTTTATCCTCTGCCTCCTCAAAAACCTCTAGATGGAATTGTTTCAGTCGCGCTTGGGTTGGGAAAGACTGTTGTAGATGGCGGAAACACTGTCAAGTTTTGTCCAAAGTATCCAACAGATTTAATTCAATTTTATTCAATAGATGAATCACTAAACAGCAGCCAAAGAGACTTTTTTGCTTTGGAGATGGATCATCAAAATGAAATTAATTATACATCGCAGGATATGCTTCTTGAACAGCATATGCTGGATGTTGCAGAACAAGACGGCACATTAAATTATGTCGGTTCAACTTATTCTCCTGATAACGATTCGATAACAGATGGCTTGTCAAGAAAGGGAATGCGGGTTGTTACATTTGGGCCTGTTCTTAGGCATAAAATGTTTCCTTTACCTGGAATTTTAGAATTGCTTTTGGATATGGGAACATGGGGTATGGGAACGCCTATAGAAATTGAGTTTGCAGTAAATATGTCTGTCCCTCGTGGAAAGCCGAAAGAATTCGGATTGCTGCAAATGCGTCCGCTTGTAGTTAACCGTGAATTGGAAGAGCTTAAAGTTGAGGATTTCGATTCTGAGGAATTAATATGTCAAAGCAATCAAGTTTTAGGGAACGGAGTTATTTCCGACATTCATGATATTGTGTTAGTAGATTATGATTTGTTTGAAAGGTCCAGAACCAGAGAGGTTGCTAAAGAAGTTAGTAAATTTAATAGTCAATTAATTTCTGAAGATCGTCCCTATTTGTTAATCGGGGTAGGGAGATGGGGCAGCTTAGATCCCTGGCTTGGAATACCGGTAACCTGGGAAAACATTTCAGGAGCTAAAGCCATAATTGAAACTAGCTTTAAGGAGCTTGCTGTAGCACCGTCACAAGGTTCTCACTTCTTCCAAAATATTACTTCATTTATGATAGGATATTTTACAGTTAATTCAAATGAAAATGATTTTGTTGATTGGGATTGGCTGCTTAAAGCGGAACCCCTTAAAAAAATGAATTTTACAAGACACTTATGTTTTAAAAATCCTATTATAATAAAAATGAATGGCCATAAAAATAAAGGTGTAATACTTAAACCCGATTTATAAATTTTTATTTATTATAAAATTTTTTAACCCTTTAAAAATAAGGGGAATTCAAAATGCCGACACAAAATATTAGTCCTGAAGAAAATGAGAAGATTTTTGATTCATGCCCGCACTGCGGACAAAAATTGAGCCCATGGCAGCAGGTTTTATTAAGCGTAGATAGAGCATTGACTTGCAAAAACTGCTGGTACAGAATTGTTCTTGATGTTTTTGATGATGGAAAAAAATCGTCAGGAGACAAAGAAGAAAAAACCAAATCCTAAGGAATTACAAAATGGAATCTTACAATTCATTTAAAGTTGCACAGCAGCAAATATTGGAAGCAGCCAAATTATTAAATCTTGATGAAGCAACAATTAATTTATTAGCCTGGCCTCAAAGAGAAATAAATTTTTCGCTTCATGTTAAAATGGATAACGGGAAAGTTAAAATTTTTCATGCATATAGAATTCAATATAATTTTGCAAGAGGCCCAGCAAAAGGGGGGATTAGATTTCATCCAGAAGAAACAGTTGATACCATACGTGCATTAGCTAGTTGGATGACATGGAAAACTGCAGTAGTGGATTTACCTTTAGGAGGTGGAAAAGGCGGCGTGCAATGCGATCCCAAATCTATGTCAGAGCGTGAACTGGAAAATTTGTCGAGAGAATATATAAGAGCCATTGCTCCTTACATCGGTGTTGATAAAGATATTCCTGCACCGGATGTTTATACAAATCCGCAAACAATGGCGTGGATGATGGATGAATATGAAACGATTATGAACAGCCACCAGCCCGGAGTAATGACAGATAAACCAACTCAAGTTGGCGGAACCGAGGGACGGAGAGATGCAACTGCAAGAGGCGGTGTGATTACTGTTAGAGAAGCTTGCAAAGAATTGGGGGTTGATCCGGCTGGAAAGTTTGCAATACAAGGTTTTGGCAATGCAGGGCAAAGAGCGGCACTGCTTCATCATGAAATTTTGAATGGCGGTAAATTGGTTGCAGTCAGTGATTCTCGCGGTGCAATTTATAGTGACAATGGATTTGATTCGAAAGAATTGGTTACACATAAATTAAAAACCGGAACTGTATTAGGCTTTCCTGGCGCTAAACAAATTAAGCATGATGAACTTTTAGAACTTGATGTTAACGTTTTATATCCGGCTGCACTGGAGAATGCAATCTCTGCAGAAAACGCTTCAAAGATTAAAGCGAAAATTGTTTGTGAATTGGCTAATGGCCCAACAACGCCTGAAGCCGATTTAATTTTAAGTAAAAAAGGAATTCATGTTATTCCTGATATACTTGCAAGCGCCGGGGGTGTTACTGTTTCTTACTTTGAAATGGTTCAGGATAAATATTCATTTTTTTGGGATGAAGAGACGATACATAAAAGACTCGATGAAAAATTGACTAAAGCTTATCATAGAGTTTATGAGGCAGTAAAAGAAAAGAATGTACATCCTCGTTTAGGTGCAATGATTGTAGGAGTAGCAAGAGTAGCCGAAGCATGTAAACTTAGAGGGTGGGTATAATATTTATTATATAAATAGAAAACATAAGTGAAACTTTTTTCTACACAACTCATCATACAAAAAAAATAGGAAATTAGTATGGCAGTAAAAACAGCATATTTAAAACAGATAAAAGGAATTACTTTCGCAGCAAAATCCGATTCCAATCATTGGGTAACAATGGACGGCTCCCCGGAATTTGGAGGAAGCAATGCAGGTTCAAGCCCAAAAGAATTAGTATTAATGGGATTAGCAGGATGTACCAGCAGTGATGTCATAAATATTTTAAATAAAAAAAGAGTTAATCTCAGCGATTACGAAGTTAATATTAAAGCTGAAGTTTCAGATGAACATCCCAAGGTTTTTACATCTATAAATCTTGAGTATGTTTTTTACGGAAAAAATATTAATGAAAAAGATGTTGAAAGAGCAATCGAACTTT
>CAZRMA010000041.1:0-14949 GCA_964600655.1 uncultured Ignavibacteriaceae bacterium | reverse complement strand
CAACTTCTTTTTTACCTGCTTTGTGATAAACTCCCAAAACATGACTTTTGTCATGCGGAATTACCATTTCTTCTGTGTTACCGGTTTTAACTTCTTCACCACCTATAATTAATGGTGCTTCTATTTTTTTTGATTTAAGTTCGGTCAACTTATGCTTTAATTCTTCCCGTTCTGGACTGCCTGGTAAATATGATTTGATAGGTTCATTCACTGGATGTGGAACCTTAAAAAAAGCGTTTGACATTATAAAACCTCTATTTTATTGGTTACAGGTAGTAATAACATTTTTAAAAATAATTGAAAAATTAAGTCTTTTAGGCTAGATAAGCAATTTTAAGATTTATAATGCCTCTTAATAAAATTTTTAAATAAATAAAACTTGAATTTGATATTCTCTCAAAGTATTTTCTCTAGATTGAAATGGGAGATTTATAATGGCGCTTCTAAAAGCAAACAAAACTATTCCTGAACTTTACATTTTTCTAACCGAAGAGTACGGAAAAAATATGACCCGCCCTTTGATGAAGGTTAAAATAGATAAAGAGTATCAAGGAATTACATATCAGCAATTTAAAGAAGAAACGGATGCACTTGCATTCGGGCTGGCTGCACTTAGCATAAAGAAAAATGATAAGGTAGCAATTATTTCCGAGAACAGGCCTGAATGGGTTTATTCCGATATGGCAATTCTCGGTTTAGGTGCTGTCGATGTTCCCCTATACCCTTCCCTTACTGCCGATTCGATTGAATTTATTTTGAATAATTCTGAAGCAAAGGGAATAATTGTTTCAAATAAATTTCATCTAAATAAGATTTTAAAAATACGGGATAACTGCAAGCACCTTAATTTTATAATATTGCTGAATGAAAAAGATATTATACAGGATGTTCAAGGACTTTATTCTTTAACTGATATAAAAGAGATGGGCGAAATTTTTATGCATAATCACCCGCATCATCTTAAAGAAAGTATGAAGAAGGTTCATGAAAATGATTTATGCACCATTATTTATACTTCAGGAACAACCGGTGAGCCCAAGGGAGTAATGCTTACTCATAAAAATATATTATCAAATGTAAACTCTGCTCTTATAGCCTTCCCTATTGATAATAAAGATATCTTCCTTTCTTTTCTTCCATTGTGCCACATCTTTGAAAGAATGGGTGGATACTATACAGCATTCTCTTCAGGTGGTCAAATTTGCTATGCGGAAAGTATAGAAGCAGTTGCTCAAAATTTATTGGAAGTTAAGCCAACAATTATTACAACAGTGCCCCGATTGTTTGAAAGAATTTATTCCAAAATTATTAAAAATGTTGAAAGCCAATCTCCGAAAAAACAAAAAATATTTTACTGGGCAATTGAAACCGGAAAGAATTATAGAAAGGCAAAACGAAAAGGATTTGTATCACCGCTTCTTAAAGCCAAAAATAAATTGGCTGATAAATTAGTATTTACAAAATTGCGTGAAAAAACCGGAGATCATTTAAGATTTTTTGTATCCGGGGGTTCAGCTTTACCAGCTGAACATGGTGAATTTTTTGATGCAATTGGGATTAGAATTTTAGAAGGATATGGCCTAACCGAATCATCCCCTGTAATTACGGCCAATCCTTATGATGAATATAAATTTGGTACAGTAGGAAAACCTTTTCCCGGTGTCCAAATTAAAATAGCAAGTGATGGAGAAATTCTTGCTAAAGGCCCAAATATTATGCAAGGTTACTACAGAAATAAAAAAGAAACAGAAGCTTCACTTAAAGATGGATGGCTTCATACAGGTGATATTGGAGCATTTGATGAAGAAGGATTCTTAAGAATTACTGATAGGAAAAAGCATCTTTTCAAGACTTCTGCCGGGAAATATATTGCACCTACCCCAATTGAAAATCTTTTCGTTTCCAGCAAGTATATTGACCAGTTTGTTTTGATTGGCGACCGAAGAATGTTTTTATCCGCTTTAATAGTCCCCGACTTCGAGGCAGTTAAAGAATTTGCTGATTCACATAAAATTAAATACAATTCAATGAATGATTTATTAGAGAGTCCGGAAATTGAAAAACTGTTTGATACTGAAATAGGGCAATTCCAAAAGAAACTTGCTAATTATGAAAAAATAAGAAAGTTTAAATTACTTGATAAACCTTTCACGATAGAAACCGGAGAAATTACTCCCAGCTTAAAAGTAAAGCGAAAATTTATTGAGGAAAGGTTTAAAAATCTTATCGAAAAAATGTATGAGAGTTTTGAACGGAATTAAAAAATAAAATTTTAGAAAAGAGCAGTTTGTCACATAGTGATCGATTTCAAAAAGAAATTAAAATAGCATTAGTAGGAGATTATAATCCTTCGGTTACTGCACACCTCGCCATTCCAAAATCATTAGAAATCAACGCAAAGAATAATGATTGCAAAATTAATTATGAATGGATTGATACAGAAAAGATTAATAACAATGCTGAAATTCTTCTTTCAAATGTATGTGGAGTTTGGTGTGTGCCTGCTTCTCCATATAAAAATACTGACGGAGCTTTAGCGGTAATTAAATTTGTAAGAGAAAATAAAATTCCTTTCTTAGGAACTTGCGGCGGCTATCAGCACGCTATTTTAGAATTTGCGAAAAACGTGCTTGGCTACAAAAATGCAGACAACACAGAAGTAAATCCAGAAACTGAAATGCCTTTAATTTCAACAATGAAATGTTCAATGATTGAAGAAACTGGAGATATTGTAATAAGAAAAAATTCCAAATCATTTAAGCTTTATAAGACAGAAAAAGTAGTTGAGAAATATCATTGCAGCTATGGATTTAATCCAAAATATATTTCTTTATGTGAAAATAGTGATTTGAAAATTACCGGATTTAATTTGGAAGGTGAACCAAAACTAATGGAATTAAAAGATCATCCATTTTTTATCGGAACTGCTTTCCAGCCTGAAAGGTCAGCTTTAAATAATAGTCCTCATCCAATCATTGATAGTTTCATAAAAGCAGCAATTGAATTTCAGAAAGGCAAAGGTCAAAAGTAAAAGTTCAAAATATTTCGAACTTCAATTTTGACTTTTGATTTTTGACTTTTGAATTTTTAGTCAACCAACCACAAATATTTTCCATATCCTTTTGTTTTCATTTCAACTTTAGGAATGAAATTCATTGCTGCCGAATCCATGCAATATCTTAAATGAGTTGGTTCTGGGCCATCATTAAATACGTGCCCAAGATGAGAATCGCCAAAACGACTTCTTACTTCAACTCTTTCCATTCCATAAGTATTGTCAACAACTTTATTCAAATATCTTGGATCAATCGTCTGAGTAAAACTTGGCCAGCCTGTTCCGGATTCAAATTTATCTTTTGAACTGAACAACGGCTCGCCTGAAACAATATCAACATAAATTCCGGCTTTGTGATTGTCAAAGTATTTATTGTCAAAAGGTTTCTCTGTGCCGTTTTCCTGTGTGACGTAATATTCAAGTTTTGTTAATTTCTTTTTCAAAACTCCATCTGAAGGTTTCTTATATTTTCCATTATCAATTACACCCCACGTATCTTTAATAAAATCTTCTCTGCCGGATCCTTTTTTATATGCATGATAATTTTCCGGATTTTTCTTGTAGTAGTCTTGATGATATTCTTCAGCCGGATAAAAAGACTTGAACTCAATAATTTTTGTCACAACAGGTTTACTAAATATACCTGAATTATTCAAACATTCTTTGGATTTCTTTGCTACTTCCATTTGTTCATCATCATGATAAAATATAGCCGGATCATATTGTAATGCTCTATCATGAAATGAACCGCCCGAATCTGTGGGATCAAATTGCTGCCAATAAATCGCTAACAATTCTGAATAGCTAATAACTTCAGGGTCATATTTAATTTGTATCGATTCGCGATGCCCTGTTCTTCCATTTGAAACTTCACTGTAAGTAGGATTTTTTTCATTACCGCCAGAATAACCTGATGTAACTGAAATGACTCCATCTATTCCTTCAAACGGAGCCTCCATACACCAAAAGCATCCACCGGCTAATGTTGCGCTTTCAACTTCATTTGAAATGGTATTAATTTTAACATCAGATTTTTTATCCATAGCTTTATTCATTTTAGATGTATCTGAAGATTTACTTTCCGTACATCCAAAAAGTAAAAGGAGCAATAAATTAAAAACTAATAACTTTTTCATTTCATCCTCTAATATTTTTATTCAGTAAAATTTATGAACAAAAATAGAGTTCAGTTATCACAAAATTATCACGCAGGTATTAAGAAATGTTAATGCTGTACTTGTTTCAACATCTTACCATTATTGCATTTATATCAGCAAAAAAAATCGCGGTGATTGAATACTTTATATTTTCCCATTTTTTAATAAATGTAGATTAGAATTTGAATCAATTTCTGCTAAAGATGCGGAAACGAGCTTGCCAGCTGCAAGCAGGTTCAGCATAAAGAATAAATTAATTAATTGTCTTTCCGATCAAATCCATCATTTGCTGATGAATAAGCTTATTAGTACATAAAATTTGTTTTGAGAAAATATCAATATCATTACCTTTAAAATCTGTTACAATTCCACCTGCTTCTTCAAGTATTAATTTACCGGCGCAAAAGTCCCATGGATGGAGTGAGTTTTCCCAATATCCATCCATAGCCCCTTTGGCAACATAACATAAGTCAAGCGCAGCAGAACCTAATCTTCTAACACCGCGTGCTGTCTTAGTAAATGATTCAAATAATTCAAAGATATTTTTTGGTCTTTCAGCAATGTTGTAAGGGAATCCAGTAACGAGAAGGCTATGTCCAAGCTGTTCTTTCTTACTTACCGAAATCTTTTTTGAATTTTCATACGCACCGTTTCCCTTCTCAGCTGAATAAACAATATCCTGTATAACATCGTAAACTACTCCGGCAAATGTTTCGCCATTTTTTTGAACACCAATTGAAACTGAAAAAATTGGCAAGCCATGTGCAAAATTTGTCGTTCCGTCCAGTGGGTCAATTACCCATCTATATTCTGAATATTTATTTTTATACTCGCCGCTTTCTTCGGCTAAAATACTGTGTGTTGGATATTTATTCTTAACAAAATCTGTTATAAGTTTTTCGGAAGCTTTATCAATTTCAGTAACCAAATTTATTTCGTTTGTTTTGTATTCAATATTAAATTTTTTCCCAAAACCTTCTCTTATTATTTCGCCGGCTTGTTTGGAAATGTTAATCACATCTTGAATCATATATTGTCCTTTACTTTATTATTTAACAGAATTCACTTACGTAAAAATAAGCAAAAATTGAGTAACGTATCAGTAAACCATGCTATGTTCACTTCCTTGAATGCCCAAATGAATTTTGGTATATTTCACTTTATCAAAAAAAATGAAATTTTAAGGAGAACTTGATTGAGTCAATTCAATGAAATAGAGATTAATACCGCGAATGATATTAATGTAGTAGATAATGTACCGGATGTATTGCCAATACTGCCGCTTAGAGATATAGTAATTTTCCCTTATATGATTTTCCCGGTTTTAGTTGGAAGAGAACAATCCATTCGAGCCGCCAATTATGCTTTAGAAAACACGAAATATATTTTCTTAGCTGCGCAAAAAAAATCAAATATTGAGGACCCTAAAAAAGAAGATATTTACCGAGAAGGAACGATTGCTAAAATTGTGCAAATATTAAAATTACCAAATGGACTAATGAAAATTTTGGTAGATGGCCTTTTACAGGGAGCAATAATTGATTTCACAAATAAGAATGATTTTTTTGAAGGGAAAATTAGAGTAATTGTTCCTGAGTATAAGCAAGATCATGAAATGAATGCGATGACCAGACAAATGTCTCAATTATTCAAAGAATATGTTAAGATCAGTAGAAATATTCCAAATGAAGCATTGTCGGCATTTGAGAACATTGAAGAGCCGGATAGAAAATTATTTTATGTTGCTGCCAACGTAAATCAATCCATTGATGTAAAGCAGGCAATACTTCAAAAAGAAAATTTAAAAGATCAATTTTACGAAGTGATAAAAATTCTAAATTCTGAAATTGATATACTAAAAATTGAAAAAGAGATTGATAATAAAGTCCAGGAAAATATTGCAAAGACTCAAAGAAAATTTATAATCCAGGAACAGATAAAAATTCTTCAGGACGAACTTGGCGAAGAAGAAGACACAACTCCTGAATTTGTAAAAATGAGGGACAACATAAAAAAAGCTAAGATGCCCAAGCATGCTGAGGACAAAGCTTTGGAAGAATTAAACAAGCTTAAAAAAACTCCCCCAATGTCTCCGGAATCTACTGTAATAAGAAATTATTTAGATTGGATGACCGAAGTTCCTTGGTCGAAAAGGACAAAGGACAATTTGAAAATTTCTCATGTTCAAAAAATTTTAGATGAAGATCATTTCGGACTTGAAAAACCAAAAGAAAGAATTATTGAACATATAGCTGTTCTTAATTTAGTTAAGCAAATGCGTGGTCAAATTCTTTGTTTTGTTGGGCCTCCCGGAGTTGGCAAAACTTCGCTTGGTAAATCCATTGCACGAGCGCTTGGAAGAAATTTTGTCCGTATTAGTCTTGGCGGAGTTAGAGACGAAGCCGAAATTAGAGGACATAGAAGAACCTATATCGGATCAATGCCAGGTAAAATTGTTCAGTCTATGAAAAAATCAGGATCGATTAATCCTGTTATGTTATTAGATGAAATAGATAAAATGAGTATGGATTTCCGTGGAGACCCATCTTCCGCAATGCTTGAGGTATTGGATCCTGAACAAAATCATACTTTCAATGATCATTATCTGGAAGTTGATTATGATTTATCGCAGGTGATGTTTATAACTACAGCAAATGTTCGTTACAATATTCCTTTACCTTTACAGGATAGAATGGAAATAATTGAACTATCCGGTTACTTGGAATATGACAAAACTGAAATTGCTAAACGGCATATTATTCCTAAACAATTAGCAGCACATGGGCTAACGAATAAGCATGTTCAAATGACTGACGGAGCAATTAAAAAGATTATTTCAGATTACACGAGAGAAGCCGGTGTTAGAAATTTAGAAAGAGAACTTGCCTCTGTTTGCCGTAAGCTTGCTCACGAAATTGTATTAAGAGAATCCACAAACGGAAAGAAAAAATCAAAAGGCGGATTTGTTGTTGATGAAGATAAAATTGAAACTTATTTAAAGGTACCAAGATACCGTCATTCATTTCATAGTAAAGAAAAAAGAGTCGGCAGCGTTACAGGTTTAGCATGGACAAGCGTAGGAGGCGAACTTCTTTCTGTTGATGTAACAATAATGAATGGTGCCGAAAAACTGTCATTAACTGGCCAGCTTGGTAATGTAATGAAAGAATCTGCTCAGGCGGCATTAAGCTACATCCGTTCAAACGCCAAATCTCTTGGGATAAGTCCGGATTTCTTCAAAGGGAAAGAAGTTCATATTCATCTTCCTGAAGGTGCTATCCCAAAAGATGGTCCTTCTGCTGGAATCACCATGTCAATGGCTTTACTTTCCGCGATAAGCGGTAAACCGGCATCTAACGATTTAGCCATGACTGGTGAGATTACTCTTCGCGGTAATGTTCTGCCAATCGGCGGGTTGAATGAAAAGTTAATTGCCGCGAAAAGAAATGGAATAAAAACTGTTTTAATTCCAAAAGAAAACGTAATTGATTTAAAAGAAATTCAAGATAAAGTAACCGATGGATTAAATATTATTCCAATTCAAAAAATTGAAGACGCTATTCAATACGTATTCCCTAATTCCAAAAAGTCTTCCCCAAAAAAAACAAAAAAGAAAACAATCACACGAAAGAAAAAATAAGATTTGGTAGAGACTATATTAGTTGACAAGGATTTATGCAAAGAAGAGAAATATAAGCTGTTAGTTAAGCAGATAAAAACATTGCTGGTTAAAGAAGATAATGTTCTATCCAATCTCGCTAATTTAACTGCTTCAATAAAACAAACGTTTGATTTTATCAGCTGGGTGGGGTTTTATTTGTTTGATGGAATAAATCTTTATCTCGGTCCATTTCAAGGTAAAGTTGCCTGTACAAATATTGAAATCGGAAAAGGAGTTTGCGGAACAGCAGCAATGAAAAATCAAACCATAATTGTGGATGATGTGGATAAATTCCCAGGCCATATTGCATGTGATGCTGATTCTAAATCAGAAATAGTTATTCCGCTATTAAAGGAAGAAAATCTTTTTGGCGTTCTTGATCTAGATAGTTACGATTATAATTCATTTGATTTGATTGATAAAAAATATTTAGAAGAAATTTGCAGTTTCCTTTCAACAGAAATTTTATAATATTATAAAAAATAACTCAAACGTATTTTATGTCGACTTATAAAGTAACAGCGTTAAAATGGCGTCCGCAAAAATTTGAAGATGTTGTTGGGCAAGAACATATAACGCTTACATTAAAAAATGCGATAAAAAATAATAGAATTGCACATGCCTATATATTTACGGGGCCTCGCGGCGTTGGCAAGACAACTACGGCAAGAATTTTAGCAAAGACTCTCGATTGCTTAAACCCAAAGGACAATGAGCCTTGTAACGAATGCGAAATGTGTAAATCAATCTTGAATAACCAATCGTTAGATATAATTGAAATTGACGGTGCATCAAATCGCGGTATTGATGAAATCCGGACGCTGCGGGATTCAGTAAAATATGCCCCGACAAAAGGCAAATATAAAGTATATATTATAGATGAAGTCCACATGCTTACCAAGGAATCTTTCAATGCATTCCTTAAAACACTGGAAGAACCGCCGTCACATACAATATTTATTTTTGCTACAACTGATATTCATAAAGTCCCTCTAACTATAATTTCAAGATGCCAGAGATTTGATTTTAGAAGAATTCAACTTGATGAAATAAAAAAATTACTTTCCGAAATAGCAGAAGAAGAAAAAATAAAAATTGATGATAAAACATTAACAATCATCGCTAAGAAATCAGATGGTGCTTTAAGGGATGCAGAAAGTTATTTTGATCAAGTAGTTTCTTTCTGTGGAAATAATATTGATTCTGAAACTGTGTCTAAAATGCTGAACTTAATTGATGATGAAATTTATTTTACAATTTCCGATGCAGTATTAAATAAAAGCTTCAAATCAGTATTCGAGGTTACAAACACAATTTATAAAAACGGCTGGAGTTTCACCGATTTTATCGATGGCTTGATTGAACATTTTAGAAATATAATGACCGTGGTTGTTACAGAAAAGTCGGATTTAGTTGAATCAGCTGATATTTATAAATCAAAATACATGGCATACAGTGATCAGTTTTCTGAAGGCGATCTGTTAAGACTTTTAAATTTTCTAAACAAAGCACAGCAAGAACTCAGATATTCACAAAATCATAAATTAAAATTGGAAATTATTTTAAGTCATTTAGTGGGACTTGAACGTTCTTCAACTATAAGTGAAATATTTTCAAAGATTGGTGAAAATAATTTAAATCAGACTGCTGCTGAAGTTGTTCGTGAATCTAAAAGTCAAAAATATACTCACCCCGTAAAAAATAATAATCAACCCGAGACTAAAACTTCTAATAATTCATTAAAGAAAAAAACAGTTTTAGAAAATACAACTGATTTGAAAATTTCGGAATCCAAAATTGCTGAAGAACTAGGAGCTAATTTAGATTTTAATTTTGATTCAATTGTTGAAAGATGGCAGGATTTTATAGACATCGTTTCAAATGAGAAAAGATTCACGCTTGGCCATTATATCTGTGATGTCGAATTGTTAAACTTAAATGGAAATAAATTACAAGCTTCTTTAAATGACCCTGATGGAATAAAATCATTTGATCTTCACAAAGATTATATAGATAAAAAAACCCAAGAATTTTTTGGAAGGAAGATTTTACTAAATCTTACAAAGCAAAATCCTACTGCTCAAAAAGTTAAAAAAGAGCAAACTTCGTCAAATAAAGATCTACATGCTGATAAGCAAAATAAAAAAGAAATAGAAATTGCGTCTGATGATCCTGTAATTAATGCAATAGTGAACGAACTAGGCGGTAAGGAATTGGCATGAATTATTTGAAAAAACAACATAAATACTGCAAATCACTCCTTTTGTTAGTAAATTACTCGTCTAAATCTCTTTGAAAATTTAATTATTATTCCCTATTTTTGTAAACTATGTCCCAAAAATTAATCGTAGCTATTGATGGTCCGGCTGGTTCCGGAAAAAGTACATCAGCAAAGCTGGTGGCTCAAAAATTAAGCTACTTATATATAGATACCGGGGCAATGTACAGAGCTATAACTTACTTAGCTCAGAAAAATGCTCTTACAAATGTTGATGAAATAACTAAGCTTGCTGAAGAATCTGAAATTGATCTTAGCTTTGAAAACGGAATTACAAATGTTAAGATCAATGGAGAAGATGTTACAAATAAAATCAGAGATATTTCGATTAACTTAAAGGTAAGCGAGATAAGCAAAATTGAAGGTGTAAGAAAAGCTTTAGTTAAAAAGCAGCAGAAGTTGGGAAATAAAAACCATGGTGTGGTAATGGAAGGCCGTGATATTTCAACCGTAGTTTTCCCTCAAGCTGATGTTAAAATATTTCTTACTGCCTCTATTGATCAAAGATCTCAGAGAAGAGCAAAAGAATATGCTGAAAAAGGAACAACAGTATCTGTAGAGGAAATAAAAAATAATTTACTTCAGCGTGATAGAATTGATTCGACAAGAGAAATTAGTCCCTTGACAAAAGCAAGCGATGCTGTGGAAGTTGATACTTCTAAAGTTACGATTGAAGAACAGGTAAATATAATTTTAAATCAGATTAAAATTGCAGCAAATAGAAAAGGTATAAAAGTTCCTATTTAATTTTTATTAAGCCATCAGTAAATAAAAATGTTAAACTAAAACTTCTGTATTATTGTTTTTAAGATGGCTGAAACAATATTTACAGACTTAATTTTTTTTTAGGAGGATTAATGTCCGAAGAGACTAAAGATGGTAGGAAAATTGTCATAACTGTAGAGGATTTTGAAAAGGCACAAAAGAATTTTAATAATGATGAATATTCGCAGGAAGAATTTTTAACATTAGCGAAACTTTATACCGATTCATTTAACGATCTTAGAGAAGGCGAATTAATTAAAGGCAGGATCGTAAGAGTTCAAGGCGACTATGTTATTATTGATATCGGATTTAAATCCGAAGGTGCAATTCCCAAAAATGAATTTTACGAAAATGAAGAAATTAAAGTTGGGAAAGAGGTTGAAGTTGTTCTTGAAAGTGTTGAAGATCAGGACGGCAATTTAGTATTAAGCAAACAAAGAGCAGACTTCCTAAGAATTTGGGAACGTGTTGTAAACGCACATGAAACAGGCGAAATTATTCAAGGCAAAATTCTTAAAAGAATTAAAGGCGGAATGGTTGTTGATTTAATGGGAATGGAAGCTTTCCTTCCTGGTTCACAAATTGACATTCGCCCCATACGTGATTTTGATGCATTCGTTGGACAAACAATGGATTTCAAAGTTGTTAAAGTAAATATACCAACTGAAAACGTTGTCGTATCACATAAAGTCCTTGTTGAAGAAGAAATATCTGATCAAAGAGATGCTATACTTAACAGCCTTGAGAAAGGTCAAATTCTTGAAGGTACAGTTAAAGCAATAACCGACTTCGGTGTATTTATTGATCTTGGCGGAGTTGATGGTTTAATTCACATTACTGATCTTAGCTGGGGCAGAATTAATCATCCTAATGAAGTTGTAAAACTTGATGAAACGATTAAAGTTGTTGTAACAGACTTTGATGAAGAAAAGAAGAGAATTTCGTTAAGCTTGAAAAAACTTCTACCTCATCCATGGGAAAAAATTGAAGAAAAATACAAAATCGGTGATAAAGTATCCGGAAGAGTTGTTTCTCTTACTGATTACGGTGCTTTCATTGAAATTGAAAAAGGCATTGAAGGATTAATTCATAATTCAGAAATGAGCTGGACTCAGCATATTAAACATCCTTCTCAAATAGTAGCTATGGGGCAAGTTGTTGAGGCTGTTATTTTAAGTCTTGATAAAGATGAAAAGAAAATCTCACTTGGTATTAAACAATTAGAACCAGATCCATGGCAGTCATTGATGCAGAAATATCCGGTAGGTTCACAGCACGCAGGAATTGCAAGAAACTTAACCAACTTCGGTGTGTTTGTTGAACTTGAACCTGGTGTTGATGGCCTTGTTCATATTTCAGATTTATCATGGACAAAGAAAATTCGTCATCCCGGTGAAGTTGTTAAAAAAGGCGAGAAATTAGATGTGATTGTTCTTGGTGTTGATGTTGACCAGAGAAAAATTTCTCTTGGGCATAAACAAGTTCAAGATAATCCATGGGATACATTTGAGAAATTATATCATGTTGGAATTATAACTGAAGGAAAGGTTGTAAGAATAATCGAAAAAGGTTTAATTGCGGAATTACCGGAATCAGTTGATGGCTTTGTTCCTTCAACTCAATTAGCACCTTCAAAGATTAAAAACATCGCTAATCATTTTCCTGTTGATGATTTGATTCCACTAAAAGTGATAGAATTTGATAAGGAAAACAAAAAGATCGTCTTAAGTGCCATTGCGGCTTTAAAAGAAAAAGGCGAAGAAGTTATAAAAGAATATCTTGAAAAACACAAAATGGATAGAGTAAGTGTTGAAGAAATTCTTAGTTCTGAAACAGGTAGTATTGATACTTCTGAATTCCCGATCTTTGAAATTTCTGACGACTCTCGTAGTAGTTCATCAGATAAAAAATAGTTCAAATGTTAAATTTAGTATTTTAGAGCGGGATAATTTACCCGCTCTTTAATTTTTAAACAACGGCTAATGAATAAAAAAGTTGCTTTACATACTTTAGGATGTAAACTAAATTTCTCAGAATCATCAACTATTGGGAATCAATTTCTTAAGAAAGGATTTGAAATAGTTGATTTCAAACAGCAATCAGATATTTACGTTTTAAATACATGTACTGTTACCGAGAATGCGGAGAAAGAATGCAGGCAGCTTGTTCGTCGGGCATTAAAACAAAATCCTAATGCTTTCGTAATTGTCACCGGCTGTTACGCTCAATTAAGGCCTGAAGAGATTTCGGAAATTGAAGGTGTTGATTTAGTTCTCGGAAGTAAAGAAAAATTTAATCTCTTTAATATTGTAAATGATTTTCAGAAAAAAGAATTAGCTTGTATTTACGTCTCCCCTACCGCAGAATTAAATGATTTCGGGGCAGCACACTCTACTGATGCCGACAGCAGAACTAGAGCCTATTTTAAAATTCAAGACGGATGCGATTACACTTGTTCGTTTTGCACAATTCCTCTTGCCAGGGGCAAAAGCAGAAGTATGGATCCAGATAATTTAATTTCAGAATTTAAGAATTTAGTTCAGCAAGGTTACAAAGAAATAATACTTACAGGTGTAAATGTCGGTGATTACGGAACGTCCTTCAATACAAATTTGTTGACAGTTCTAAAAAAAATGGTTGAAGTTGAAGGCAGTTTCAGAATCAGAATTAGTTCAATTGAGCCGAATTTACTAACCGATGATGTTATAAATTTTACTGCAGCCAATCCTAAAATGTGCAATCACTTTCATATTCCATTACAAAGCGGAAGTCCAAAAATTTTACGCTTGATGCAAAGAAGATACAAAGCTGAATATTATAAAAATCTCATCTTAAAATTAAAACAAAAAATACCAAATGCCGGAATTGGTGTAGATGTAATCGTTGGTTTTCCAGGTGAAACTCAAGAAGAATTTTTGCAGACTTATAATTTCTTAAGAGAATTGCCGATTTCCTATTTGCATGTATTTACATACTCAGAGCGTCCAAATACAAAAGCAATTGACATGGAAGGTGTTGTTGATGTCTTTGAAAGGAAGAAAAGAAATCACATGTTGAGAATTTTGAGTGAAAAGAAAAAACATGAATTTTGTAGTTCGATGATAGGTGAGAAACTTGAAGTACTGTTCGAACACACAAACCACAGCGGAATAATGAAGGGTTTCTCTTCCAATTATATAAGAGTTAGTCATGAATATGAAGAAAGGTCTATTAATGAATTAAGCACAGTAATTGTAGAAAATTGCAGCGATGGGATTTGCAGCTCAAATATTTTAGAGAAAAAAAATTCAATTGATTTAAAAGCAAGTTAATACTTACATTGAAATCCAAAAATATGAAAAATATTGTCTTCTTCTTTATTCTGTGTGCTTTACCAATATTCTCTCAAAATAATGAGACGAAAAATCTTTTAACGCTTAAAAATGAAATTAACTCATCATTTGATACCCCACAGAAAAACGTTCAATATATTCAGACAGCTGATATCAAAAAGAAAAAAACCGGGCTTGCGGTTTTATATTCATTGCTTCTGCCGGGTATGGGGGAACTATATGCAGAATCATATTCAAGTGGAAAATATTTTACAATTGCGGATGGTAGTCTTTGGGCGATTTACATAGGGATGAACACTTATGGTAATTGGCAAAGAGACAGATATAAATCTTATGCACAAGCTAATGCAGGAGTTAAAATAGCCGGTAAAGATGCAGATTATTTTGCCACTATCGGAGATTATTTGAGTGTAGATGAATTTAATGATGAACAGGCATTAAACCGCGAATTCACTAAAATGTATAAAAGCATTAACTATAGTTGGGAATGGCAGTCGGTTGCAGAACGAAAAAATTATAGAAGCATGTGGGTCACCAGTGAGCAGACTTTCAATAATTTACGATTCGTTGTTGGCGCTTTACTTATCAACAGGATTGCCAGTGCGATAAATGCAGTCAGGGCAGTGTCAGCTTACAATAAAAGAAATTCACAGCAAGTAAGCTGGAATATATCAGCCGGAGTTTCTCAAAATGTTAATCTC
>CAZRMA010000040.1:12361-14981 GCA_964600655.1 uncultured Ignavibacteriaceae bacterium | reverse complement strand
ATCATATCGAATCTTGGACAATCAACTAAACAAGGATTTTGTTTTGTCGGTACATCACAAGTATGGCATGTTTTACAGCTTACCTGTCCGTTGGTTAGATTTAATTTTGGATGAGAATTATTTTGAACTTTATTTGTTTGTGCAAATGAAATTGAACACAAAAATAAAGTTCCACAAATTACCCCTTTCATATCATTAACCTTTAATAGTGTATTTTGTTTTTATAACATATCTTTTATCCGTTTGACTTATAACCGGGAAGTTGATAACAATAACTCTGTACAATAGAACTAATATAGCTACAAAACCTAATGTTACTGATATTTCTCCAATTGATGGGAAGTAAGTACCAAACGAATAAGGAGGAGTATAAGCGACAACAAAATTATCAATTCTATTTAATAGTACTCCAAATATTACTAATGCTGAAGCCGTGAATAATAAAGATGGAGAGCGTAAGACTTTTTTCGAGAGAAACATTCTTAATGGAATTATTATTCCTACTACAACTTCAATTGTGAACATTATACTTGCAGTATTTAATTGTGTTAGGTAAACAAAAGTTTCTCTAACCATCATATCTCCAATTTTGAATGCAAGATAAATTCCCAATAGGGGAGCGACAGTGTAACCTAAGGGAGTTAAAACTTCCATCTCTGGTTTTTGACCGAAAGATCTTGAAGCAAGCATTGATTCAAAAATGACCATCGGAAAACCAACAGAAACAGCGGATAATAGAAACAGTAATGGTAAAATTGGAGTCTGCCACAAAGGATGCATTTTAGGACCGGCAATTACCATCAATGTCCCTAAGGAGGATTGATGCAAAGTTGAAAGTACAACGCCCAAAATAATAAAGATGAAAATTGTTTTACCTAATCCTCTATCTAATAATCTTAAAAATTTATCAAGAGGTTTATTTAGAGCCGAAAGAAAGCTGACTAATTTAACATGACCAATAAATCTTTCGGTTACAACCGGAAGAAATTCTACATAAAGAACAGTTACATACATCATTACACAAATACCTACTTCAAACAAAGCAGAGTTTCCATTCCACATAACCAATGGGTGCCAAATGAAGTACCATCTGCCAATATCAACAAAAACAGCAAATGCAACGAAAGTGTATCCTAACATAGCTGTTAGTAAAGCAGGCCTTACAATAGCGTGAAATCTTTCTCTGTGCATAATGTGCCCAAGCGCTGCAGATGTAAAACCTCCTGCTGCAAGTGCAACGCCCGCAGCTACGTCAATTCCAATCCATATTCCCCAAGGGTACTGATCATTTAAATGTGTGACAGCGCCAATTCCAAATATAAATCTACCGGCAAGAAATATTAAGCCGTTTAGTGCTATTAGAATTAATACAAACACACCTGGAGTGAAAAACTTTTTTTGAATCTGAGCGGGTTTGTGGAAAGCTTCCATAATTATTTATCCTCCCCACTTTCTCCCCGTTTTTTGCCCAACCACATAATTCCGGCAAGCAAAGCGTACAAAGAAGCAGGCGGAACAAAGTATGCAAATATGCCGTGCTGAATGGATTCGGAAACCCCTGGAGCCGGTTTGGTGCCAAGCTTAGGAAATTGCAGTTTTGTAAAATCTTCATTTGCTAAATACATCCATGATGTCCCGCCGACTTCAGTTTCACCAAAAATATGATTTACATATCTGTCAGGGTCTAATTTTATTCTTTCTCTTGCAGTTTTAATAAGTTCACTTCGCGGACCGTAAGTAAGTGCTTCAACCGGGCAAATATCTACACATGCGGGAAGTTTACCGACTTTTGTTCTTTCAAAACAAAAATCGCATTTCATAATGTGAGGATTCAGTGCTTTATCAAATTCAAATGCAGGAACCTGAAAAGGACAAGCAACCATACAATAGCGGCATCCTATACATTTATCCGTATCCCACGTTACTGCACCATTTTCATTTTTTGAAAGGGCTCCAACTATACATGCAGAAACACATGCCGGGTGGTCACAATGCATACATTGGACTTTTACGTTTATGGGTAAATTTGAATTGTGAATGTTTTCATACTGATTTACTACAGTTAAAGCAGTATGATCAGGACGTCGCATATTTTTAAAAACAGATTTGTCATCATAAGTATTCAATTCAGCCGTTGGAAGTTCATGAGCTTTTTTACATGCCCATTCACAATTTCTGCAACCAACGCAAACAGTTGTGTCCACCAAAACACCCATTCTATCTTCAGATAGAATATTTTTAGGTGCTGCTTTGGTTTGCTTGGTTGAAACGCCTGTTATTGCTGTCGTTAACAACCCTGCTGTTTTTAAAAAGTTTCTTCTATTTTGTTTTTCCATGAATCCCCTAAAAATTTTCTTTCGATAATGGGACAAAAAGCAAGCCACCTAAAACTCTAAGAAACTGAAAAAAATAGTTAAAAAGCAACAAAATAGTTATCAGAATGAATAAACAATCTGTTACATATTCTTGGTTGTAGGAAATATCTATATCTATAAGTATGAACTAATTTTTAGTTATTAATGTCGAACGTAAATTTATACAACGTTGAAATGTTCAATTCGACACCGTTTATATTTTCAACGTGTGTAAAATTTCAATTCGTTGAAAAATTAGATGAAAA
>CAZRMA010000040.1:3613-12261 GCA_964600655.1 uncultured Ignavibacteriaceae bacterium | reverse complement strand
AGTGTAACTATTCCGGCAGACTCTTACATTTCCAAAGGCCACACCTGGGCAGAACTTCAGGGTAATGGATTGGTAAAGGTAGGGGTTGATGAGTTTGCCCTAAAATCAATCGGGAAATTTATCGTCACAAATATTTCTAAACCAGGCAAGCTAGTAAAAAAAGGCGATCCCATAATTGAAGCAAAGATGGGTGAAAAACATATCAGTTTTCGTTCACCTATAGATGGAACGATAAGTTTTATAAATGATGACCTTATAGGGAAAAATATTTCAGATCCTTATGGAGAAGATTGGGGCGCAATTGTTTCTCCAGTGAACTTTGACACAAATGCATCTACATTAAAGTCTAACGAGGGCGTTATTGAATGGATGCAAAATGAATTTGTAAGATTAAAATTTTACTTGATTGATTCCATGCAGCCAGGATTAGCCGGCGTAACAATGCTTGATGGAGGAAGAATTGTTGAAGGCGCTGTTTCTCAACTTGATCAAAATTCAATTCAAAAATTTGAAACAGATTTCTTAAAAGTTTAAGGGGAAGAATAGAATGAACATGGAAAATTTAACTAACAGCGATCAAATGGGACTACTCTTTGATGCAACTTTATGTGTCGGCTGTGGAAGCTGTTACGACGCTTGCAAAAAGGAAAATAAATTACCGGCAACTAATAAAGATTTCTTAAAAGATCATTTATCAAATAATACTTACACAGTTGTTGAAGAATATGGAGATACTTATGCGCGCAAAATGTGTATGCATTGTGCCGAACCTGCTTGTGTATCAGTTTGTCCGGTAGGTGCATTTGAAAAAACAAAACTTGGGCCAGTACTTTATGATGCTGACAAATGTATAGGCTGCAGATATTGCATGCAGGCTTGTCCGCACAGCATCCCTCGCTATGAATGGGGAAGTACTTCGCCAAGAGTTAGAAAATGTGTAATGTGCTATGATAGATTGAAGAAAGGCAAATTAACTGCTTGCGCAGAAGCATGTCCTACCGAAGCAACAACTTGTGGAAAAGTTTCTGATTTGATTAAAGAAGCAAAGAGGAGGATAAAAGAATCTCCTAATAAATATTATCCGCACATTTATGGACTTGAAGAAGCAGGCGGAAGTAATGTACTTATAATCTCGCCTGTTCCTTTTGAACAGCTTGGATATTCTTCAAAAGTTCCTTTGCAATCAATGCCCAGCTTTACAATGCAGGCAATGGAAAAAATTCCATCTGTTGTATCAGTCGGAGGAATTTTTCTAACTGGAATGTATTGGCTGACAAAGCGTAAAAATGAAATTGCAAAGGAAGCAAAGCTCAGTTCTGTTTCAGCAGACAAGCTTGAAAGGAATAGTCAAAATGAAAAATAGTATTTTTAAATTTACTTTTTGGAAAGCAGCTAGTGTAATAATTGCAATTGTTGGTATATATTCTTTATATATAAGATTTACTAAAGGATTGGGTGCTTCAACCAATTTAACTGATTTAGTTCCGTGGGGATTATGGATAGGCATTGATTTTATTGGTGTTGGATTAGCTGCAGCTGGTTTTACAATCGCAGCTGCTGCACACATCTTTAATAATCATAAATATGAATCGATAGCAAGGCCTGCAATACTCACAGCATTCATTGGTTATATGATGGTAGTTGCTTTGCTGGTTATTGATTTAGGCAAACCCGAAAATTTTTGGCATCCATTAGTAATGTGGAATGTTCATTCAGTAATGTTTGAAATTACCTGGTGTGTTATCTGCTATTCTACAGTTTTATCAATTGAATTTCTACCAGTTGTTTTAGAGAAATTCAATTTACACAAACCAATAAAACTTCTTAAAAAAATTACAATCCCGGTTGTAATCTGTGGAGTATTATTTTCAACTTTGCATCAATCATCATTTGGCTCCCTTTATCTAATCGTTCCCGGAAAAGTTTATCCATTATGGTACTCATCAATATTGCCTATACACTTTTTCGTTTCATGTATTGCTGCGGGATTAGCTATGATTATTTTCGAATCTTATTTATCCGCCCGTGCTTTTAACCAAGGATTAAATATAAGAATCATCTCAGGTTTGGGCAAAGGTGTTTTAATCGCTATAATAGGCGGACTATTCTTAAAATTCGTTGATATATCGTTAACAGGAAAACTCAATCTTCTATTCGCACAAGCAGGTGAAACTTATATGTTTTGGCTGGAAATATTTTTAGGATCAATTATCCCAATTTTAATTCTAACTAATCCAAAATATAATGTAAATAGAACTGGAATTTACTTCGCATCAATATTTACAATTTCTGGATTTATACTGAATCGAATGAACACATGCGTAACATCTTTAGTGAGATCATCAGGTCAATCTTATATCCCTTCATTCGAAGAAATTAGTATTACTTTATTTCTGTTACTGATTGCAATGATTGCATTCAAATTAGTAGTAGAGAATTTTAATGTCTTTGAAAAGGAAGTGCATATTGAAAATATAGCTTCGGATAAAAAAGCAATTTTAACAAACGAAATAATATTAGATAAATAAAATGGTAAACAATAATCGCAAAAGAAGCGAAGATTTACATTGCATCTGGATGGCGTCAAATCACGTTGATTATAAGTTATGCGATAAAGAATTTGATTGTGACAATTGTGAATTCGATAAAGCAATCAGAAATTTATCAGATCAAGATAATTTAGATGGGTATGAAGAAATCAAGCATAAAGATATTCTTATTGATACTATTTCTAAGATTGAAAATGAATCATATGATGAAAAAATAATTTACTTAAATGATCAATTAATAATAAAGAAACTTTTTGGCCCCACATATTATTTGGGTTTAAATCCTTTGCTTTCGCCTTTATTTGATGATGTAAACAGCATTGAAGGATTTGAAAAAGATATTGTTTCTAAAGATCAACTTCTATTTAAAATTAAAGGTAATTGGGGTGAAAAGAATTTTTATTCTCCCATGAATTTAATTTTGGTTGAAAAATTAGATTTTAATAGAGGTCAATTGCCAATGAATAACAAACTGGCAGTAATTTTAATCAATGATTTTGAAGACAGTATTAATTCCATAAAAGCTGATGATTGGAATATTAAAAAAAATAAATCACTTCATCTCTTAAAATCTTATGCTCATGAAAATCCGGACATAGGTAAAAGTTTATTAGATGGTGGTGAAAGGATAAAATACTTACATCAATATTTAGGCGCTGCAAAATTTCTGAAACTATTGGATGAGGTTTTTAAATAATTAGACAAAAAATTGTTTCGGCTTCAAAGTTAAATATTATTCTGTTCATTATTTTTTTTGATGTATTAAAATTTATTTGCTTTCAGGGAGATTATTATTAGATTAGATTCGGAAAGCGGGACTCAAAGGATTTTATTTCGTTGTAAATTAGAAGCGGATTAGCTATGTTTGCGCATAGGGAATAGGGGCAGATTAAATGAAACCTAAAATAAGAAATCGACTAAGCGTAAGACTCATCGTAACGATATCCGTTATATTAATTCTTATCTTATCTATATACACATACATTTCAATTAATAACCTTGAAGGCTATTTAACTCGTAATAGTTTTAATCATGCTTATAATGTTAGCGATGTAATAAAAAAATCAACACGCTATGGTATGCTTTTGAATAGACGTCAGGACGTGCATGAAATTATCAAAACGATAGGAACAGAAAAAGATGTTAAGAATATCAGAATTTATAACAAGCAGGGTTTAATAATTTTTTCAACAGATACTTCTGAAATTTTAAAAAAGGTAAATTTAAAAGCTGAAGCATGTGTAGTTTGTCATAACTCTGCGGTTCCGCTAAATACTCTCAGTAATAAAGATAAAATGAGAATTTATACTACGCCTGACAATACAAGAGTATTGGGTTTAATTAATCCAATTGAGAATGAAGAAGATTGTTATAACTCAGATTGTCATGCACATTCTCCTAAAATTCAATTTCTTGGTGTGTTGGATGTAATGATTTCGTTAGAAGAATTGGATTCAATCAAAGCTGAGACAACTAAATCAACCATTGGAAATTCAGTTATTATTACAGTGGTGATAGCATTTGTATGCGGTATTTTCATTGTTCTTCTCGTAAATATACCATTACGAAAGTTATTGGTGGGGATGGAAGAAGTGGGAAACGGAAATCTTGATTATAGAATTTCAATTAAATCTCAGGACGAACTTGGTAAAGCTGCAAAGCGGTTCAATGATATGTCTTCTAAATTGAAAGAGGCACATCAGTCAATAAAAAATTGGTCTGAGACATTAAATGAAAAAGTAAATGAAAAAACGGAAGAGCTTAAAAATATTTACAGTCAGGTTAATCAAATTGAAAAACTTGCATCACTTGGAAAACTTTCTGCAACTGTAGCACACGAGTTGAACAATCCGCTCGAAGGAATTTTAACTTACAGTAAATTAATTTCAAAGAAACTACAATCTAAACAAACCAATGGTGAGCATTCGAATTTGATAGAATATTTAAATCTAATTTCAGACGAGTCCGCAAGGTGCGGAAAAATAGTTAAAGATCTTTTGTTGTTTTCTCATAAAGATGATTCTGAACTAGTTGAATATGATATAAATTCTTTAATGGATAAAAGCATAACATTGATCAATCATCATTTAGAAATTCATAAAGTAAAACTTCATAAAAATTATGAAGAAAAATATCCGGTTGTATTATGTAATCCTCAAAAAATTCAGCAGGCATTTATGGCATTATTAATAAATGCAATTGAATCTATGCCGGATGGCGGGAATATTTTTATTAAAATAAATGAAGAGTATGAGCATATTTTAATTAGGATAATAGATGAGGGAATGGGGATACCGGAAAAAGATATAGAACATATTTTTGAGCCGTTTTATTCTACAAAAGAAGCTTCAAAAGGAACAGGACTCGGCTTGTCAGTTACTTACGGAATAATAACTTATCATAAAGGCGAGTTAAAAGTTGAAAGCACATCAACAAAAGGCACTTGCTTTAAAATAATTCTGCCGGCATTAAATAAATTTAAAGGGACAGACAATGGATCATAAAGATAAAATATTAATTGTAGATGATGAAAAAATTGTAAGAGAATCATTATTTCACTGGTTTGAAGAAGATGGATATTGTGTTGATACTGCAGAAGACGGGGAAGCCGCATTAAAAAAATTTGATAAAGATAAATTTGATCTAATTTTAGCCGACATGAAAATGCCGGGTATTAGCGGTTTGGATCTTCTTAAAAAAGTTAAGGAAATTGACAAAGATACAATTGTAATATTAATAACTGCTTTTGCATCTGTTCCGTCTGCTATTACAGCACTTAAAGATGGAGCTTACGATTATGTTACAAAGCCTGTTGATCCAGATGAACTTGCACATATTGTTAAAAAGGCATTGGAACAAAAAGCACTCAAGGTTGAGAATATTCATTTAAAAGAGAATATTGATGAGATAATTAGGCCTGATAATTTGATTGGAGAATCTAATCAGATGAAAAAAATTTTTGAACTTATTCATACTGTATCGCCGACCGATACAACAGTAATGATAAGAGGAGAAAGCGGCACCGGTAAAGAGCTTGTGGCAAAGGCAATTCACATAAACAGCAGTAGAAAATATTTCCCTATTGTTCCCGTTAATTGCGGTGCACTAGCAGAAACCCTTCTTGAAAGCGAATTATTCGGACATGAAAAAGGCGCTTTTACCGGAGCGCAATTTAAACGTAAAGGCAAATTTGAAATGGCTGATGGCGGCTCCATTTTTTTAGATGAAGTTGGCTCGGTTTCTCCAAAAATGCAGATTGAACTTTTACGGGTTATAGAGTCAAAACAATTCAGCCGTGTTGGTGGAAATCAATTAATCTCTAGCGATTTCAGAGTAATCACTGCAACAAATGAATCTTTGGAAGAACTTGTGAAGCAAGGTAAATTCAGAGAAGATCTTTATTACCGCTTAAATGTTTTTTCAATCGTCGTTCCTCCCTTAAGAGAAAGAAGAGCAGACATTCCAATTCTTGCTTATTATTTTCTAAATAAATTTACAACAATGATGAATAAGCCCATCAAAAATATTTCTAAAGAAGCAATTGATTTTTTAGTTAATTACGATTGGCCTGGAAATGTCCGCGAACTTGAAAATGCCATTGAAAGAGCAGTGGTTGTAGGGAAGAATACTTCAATTGAAGTTCCTGATTTGCCGTTTCATGTTTCTTCAAACAGTTTCGTATTGGACAACGGCGAGAAATCACTTTCTGCTATGGAGAAAAAATATATAATTAAAATATTAGAAGAAAACAATTGGAATATCACAAGAAGTGCGCATGTTTTGGAAATTGACCGTGTGACGTTATACAATAAGATTAGTAAGTATAATTTGCAAAGACCATAAAATTATCAATGGAAATAAATATTGTTCCCGTTCATATTTCAAATACCGAGCTTTTAAATAATATCATTCGTGAATTAAAAAAAACTTTTGCCTCACCAATAAATTTACTTCAGCTTAAAATTGATGTTGATCCCGCATATTCAATGGAGCGAGCACAATATTTTTCCACCAAATTAATTGCAACTGCCTCACAACTTACCCACGGAATTAATGGTAAAGTTTTATTATTAACTGAGTTCGATATTTACATTCCTGCGTTAACTTTTGTATTTGGAGAAGCGCAGTTGAATGGAACACATTCAATAGTTTCAGTCTGCCGTTTACATGAAGAATTTTATTTAGGTAAGACGGATGAAAATCTCTTGCTTAAAAGGTCTATGAAAGAAGTTCTTCATGAACTTGGACATAGCTTTGGTTTATTTCATTGTCATGATTGGGAGTGTGTTATGCACTCGTCACTAGGGATTGAGGAAGTCGATATTAAGGGTTCAGATTATTGCAAAAATTGTAAAGAACAAATAAGCAGCAGTAAATTGTTTTGAATTATCAACAATTTGACGACTTATGTTCCTTGAATCCATTTGACGAAAATATAATCTAACTCCTGTTAACACAAATAGTTAATGTGAATTCTCAAAACTGAATAAAAATAGAAAATTAATTTTCGTGAATAAGAAATATATGAGAACAACTTGCTTTTAAGATTCTACCACATTCTTTGATGAGAAGGTGATTTGTTGAATAATTAAGCAATTATTAATTCCGCAAAAACTATTTGTTTAATAAATCAATAGTAAAGTGAGCAAATAAGAAAAGGGCGTTTTTTTTACTTAAAAGGTATAATAATTGCAGTTATTACTTCACTGTTCAATCCACTAAAAAGATTAATTATAATAAGGGTATCCATGAATAAAAAATTCTTGCTGGCAATTGATAATCTTGATGATGAATTGAAATCAATCGTTGAATCATTAAAAAATCAAGCGCACCAGGTTGACTTGAATAATAATCTTGATTCAATTTTATCTTCCTATTCAAAAGGAATGTACAATGTTATTCTTATTGAGATGTCAAGCCCTGGAATAAGTGAGCTTGAATTTATTAAGGATATAAAAAATATAGATCCGATGCTTCAAATAATTGTACTAGCTGATCAGCAGTCTGAGGATGCCGCAATAAATGCACTTAAATATGGTGCTTACTATTTCATGAAAAAGCCTATCTGCCGAGATGCTGTATTATCTTTATTCAAAAATGTTGTTGAATATATTGAAATCAAAACCGAAAATATGAAACTGAAGATGAATGGATCAAACGGAAATGCACCTCATATTAAGGCTGATGGGGAATTGGACAGATCAATCGCCACAATGGAAAAACATCATATCATCAAAGTGTTAAATGAAAACAAATGGAATATTTCCCGTTCTGCACAGAAGTTGGAAATTGATAGAGTAACACTATATAATAAAATTAAAAAATATAATCTGAGAAAGGCTTTAAGTTAGAGCAATATTAATTACAGCCCAATCCATAAATTGAAATAACTGAAGACTTAGCAGACAGTATTTCTACTAAATAAATTTTACGTATAAAACATATTTAATTTCCCTATCATTATGTTAGTACTTTTGTAAAAGTACTATTCCTAATCGTTAATCCCATCTAAATTAATATCAATTTGCGGCGGATTCTTCAGTGTCTGGAGAACAACGCAATATCTTTCTGTAAGTTTTATAAGAGAATCAATTTGGTCCCTATTAGCATCAGTTTTCAATTCAAATCTTAATCTAATATTTTTAAATCCCACCGGGGCTTCCTTGGAAACTGCTAATGTCCCTCTAAAATCAATATCTCCTTCAGCAAAAACTTCTGCATTAATTAATTTAACTCCAATTGAAGTCGCTACCGCATTCATGGTTACACCTGCACATGCAGCTAATGCTTCAAGGAGCATATCCCCTGAACAAAGGTTTAAACCTGTTCCGCCTGTAGCGGGATGAAGTCCTGCTTCACGTATTGCTTTCCCAGTTTCAATACTGCATGTTATTCCTTCACCAACTTTGCCTTTAGCCTTTAAAGTAATTAAAGCAGTTTCAGGTTCTGCCTTATATTTTTCTTTTAGAGGAGATTGCAGTGCACGCAATTCTTCTGTCTTCATAATTATCTCGTAATATGATTAGGGTTGATAAATTAATTCACTGATTAATTTTCTCTAGATTTCTAATTCTTGCTTTACCTCTTTGAAACATTTAA
>CAZRMA010000040.1:0-3513 GCA_964600655.1 uncultured Ignavibacteriaceae bacterium | reverse complement strand
GTTGAACTTTCGAGTAAATCCAAAACTTTAATTGATGCAGAAACAATACTTGGGGCAACTGTATTTGAAAATAAATATGGGCGTGAACGCTGCCTTAATAAATCAATAATTTCTTTTCTTCCGCTTGTGTATCCTCCACTTGCACCTCCGAGTGCTTTGCCAAGAGTTCCAGTGATAATATCAATTCTTCCCATTACATCATTGTATTCATGAGTTCCTTTGCCATGTTTTCCCATAAATCCAACAGCATGCGAATCATCAACCATTACCATTGCATTATATTTATCTGCAAGATCACAAATGTCTTTTAACTTTGCAATATAACCATCCATTGAAAAAACACCGTCAGTTGCAATTAGTCTGAAGCGAGTAGATTGTGCTTCTTTTAATTTTTCTTCGAGGACAGTCATGTTGCTGTTTTTATAACGATATCTCTGTGCTTTGCAAAGTCTTACTCCATCAATGATACTTGCATGATTTAGCTCATCACTTATTATTGCATCTTCTTCCGAGAGCAATGTTTCAAATAAACCGCCGTTTGCATCAAAGCATGAAGTATAAAGTATCGTATCTTCTGTGCCTAAAAAATGAGTTATTTTTGCTTCAAGTTCTTTGTGAATATCCTGTGTGCCGCAAATAAACCGGACAGAAGCTAAACCGTAACCATGAATATCAAAACTTTCTTTTGCAGCTTTAATAACTTCTGGATGATTGGCGAGTCCCAAATAATTATTTGCGCACATGTTTAATACTTTTTGTCCACCTCTAATTTCGATATTTGCTTTTTGAGGAGAAGTGATTATTCTTTCATTTTTGAAAAGGCCATCCGTTTTAATACCATTTAATATTTTAGAATAATGTTGCGCTAATAAAGTATTCATGATTTTTCCTTTCTAAGAAATTGTATTTCTTGGCCGCTTAACGTCTTTGCAGTGTATTTTTTTATCGCAGAGTCGCTAAGACGCAGAGATAAAAATTTAAATCCAATTGAGAATTATTTTTCCCGAATTTCCTGATGCCATTATTTCGAATCCTTCTTCAAAACTCTCATACGGGAAATGATGAGTTATAATTGGTGAAATGTCCAAACCACTTTGAATCATCGTAGTCATCTTATACCATGTTTCAAACATCTCTCTACCATAAATGCCTTTTAATGTTAATCCGTTAAACACGACTTTTTCCCAATCAATAGCAGCGCTTGACGGAAGAATTCCTAGAAGAGCAATTTTTCCACCATGACACATAACATCTATCATTCCATTTAAAGCTTTAATGCTGCCCGACATTTCAAATCCAACATCAAAGCCTTCTGTCATACCAAGTTCATTCATTACATCATTTAAGTTTTCTTTGGAAATATCAACCGCTCTGGTAACCCCCATCTTCTGGGCAAGTTCTAATCTGTATGGATTCATATCAGTAATAACAACATAACGAGCCCCTGAATGTTTTGCTATTGCCGCAGCCATAATTCCGATAGGTCCAGCGCCAGTAATTAAAACGTCTTCACCAAGTACATTAAAGGAAAGTGCGGTGTGAGCTGCGTTTCCAAATGGATCAAATATTGAAAAAATTTCTTTTGGAATATTCGGATCGCAGTGCCATACATTGGAAACTGGAATAGAAACATATTCAGCAAAACAACCAGGTCGGTTAACCCCAACACCTTTTGTGTTTTTGCAAAGATGCCTTCTGCCGGCTCTGCAATTACGGCAGCGCCCGCAAACTATATGGCCTTCTCCACTAACTAGCTCACCGATTTTAACATCATGAACGTTTGAACCCACTGCTTCAATCGTTCCCACATACTCATGTCCCGTAACCATTGGAACGGGAATAGTCTTTTGTGCCCATTCATCCCACTTATAAATATGAATATCAGTCCCACATATAGAGGTTTTATGAATTTTTATTAGAACATCGTTTATTCCATATTCGGGCACTGGAACTTCATCAAGCCATAACCCAGGTTTTGAATACTTTTTTACAAGTGCTTTCATTGTTGCCATATAAATCCTTTTGGGAATTTTTATAATAGAACTGATTTTTTTGAAATTAAAATTAAGTAATATTGAAATGAGAGTGTAGTTAGATATGAAGATTTTTAGTGGACCAAAATAGAACGATTCATTATAGTTTATAGACAGAAATCTTTTCTTAAACTTGAGTGATTCAAACTATAGTGTAAGGTTTTATTTTTAAACTATATAATGGAGAATAATGCAAATTCAGCATTAAGTAGCGAGTGAGCTGAATTTTTAAAGTTAAGTATTTTATCGTCAAACCATTTTTTATCGAAATTATTTGCTGTAGCAATTGATCTGATATAATCAATTTCAACACCAACGACTGAATTATCGGAATTTGCAAGAGTTAAACCATCTGTAATAAATGATTCGGCAATCTTTTTATCAGAAAAAATTATAGGCTCTTCAGAAATGTATTTATTGGAAAGCAAACTTTTTAAAGTGTCTTCATAAAAATCGTGTGCAAATCCTAATTTTACTGCAAACTGTCTAATTATTTTCTTTTCTTGTTCTGCTAACTGATTATCTTTTTTTGCAATTATTAATAATCCTTTTAAATAGTTACTTTTATCAAGAACCGAAATTTCCATTTTACCGCCCATTTGAAATTGTTAGTCTATTGCTAATTCTAAAATTACTAAATTTAAATTTAGTAAAAATCCCACAATTTTTACCTGGAACTTTATTATTTATCATTTGAATTCAAAATTAATTGTGATAAACGGGTTATAATTTCAAGTACAATATAAAATAATAAATACCATTGAATTTAATCTTTGTTTAAAAAAATCATTAAATTTTGATTAAGAAAATTAGTGTACTCGATTATTATCGAATGAAATCAATTTATTTTTATTGAGGGAGAACAAAATGGATTATAGAATTGAATCAGACAGCATGGGCGAGATTAAAGTTCCTACTAACAAATACTATGGAGCCCAGACGGCACGTTCATTAATGAACTTTAAAATCGGCGGAGAAAGATTTCCAAGAGAAATTATTAGAGCTTTGGGCATATTAAAAAAAGCCGCAGCAATGACTAATAGAGAACTTGGAACATTGCCTGCTGAAAAAGCTGATTTAATGATTAAAGCCGCAGATGAAGTAATTGAAGGAAAACTTGATGAACATTTTCCGCTAGTAGTTTGGCAAACCGGCAGCGGTACGCAGACAAATATGAATTCAAATGAAGTGATTTCAAACCGGGCAATTGAAATGGCCGGCGGCGTTTTGGGAAGTAAAAAACCTATACACCCCAACGATGACGTTAATAAAGCACAATCTTCAAATGATACTTTCCCAACTGCAATGCATATTGCTGCTGTTGAAGAAATTCATCGGAGACTAATTCCAATGGTTACAAAACTTCGTGATGCTCTTCAAAAAAAATCAGAAGAATTTGAAGACATAATTAAAATCGGGCGCACTCATTTGATGGATGCTACTCCGCTTACTTTAGGACAAGAATTTTCCGGATACGTTC
>CAZRMA010000039.1:0-15002 GCA_964600655.1 uncultured Ignavibacteriaceae bacterium | reverse complement strand
GACATTCTTCAATATGCTGCCGGAGTAGATGTTAAGCAAAGAGGAGTTGATGGTGTACAGGCAGATGCCAGTATTCGCGGAGGAACTTTTGAAGAAACTTTGATCCTGATTGATGGAGTTAAAATGAGTGACCCTCAAACAGCTCATCATAATTTAAATTTACCTATTACTCTTGATCATGTTGAAAGAATTGAAATATTAAAAGGACAAGGTTCGAAAATATTTGGTCCTAATGCATTTAGCGGTGTAATAAATATTATTACAAAGAAAAATTCAGCTCGTTCAATATCAATCGAAACTTTAGGAGGGGAAAATTCATATTACAAAACTTCAATTAGTGCGGCATATCCAATCGGAAAGCTTTGCAATCGTATTTCGTTTTCAAAAGATAAATCCGACGGCTATCGCTACAATACAAACTTTGATATGAATAATATTTCTTTCGGTTCATCTTTAAATACAGACGCTGCACACGTTAATTTACTTCTGGGTTACAATGACAAAAAATTCGGAGCAAATGGTTTTTATGCAGCGGGTTTCCCAAATCAATGGGAACATACATCCACAAAAATTGCAAATTTAAGTTCTGATATTAAAATCAATAATTTTTCAATTTCACCTAAAATTAATTACAGAAAAAATGATGATAGATACTTGCTTGATTATACCAACCCATCATTTTATGAAAACAATCATCATACAGATGTTTATGGATTTGAAATTCAATCATCAATGAATACTAATTTTGGAGTAACTTCTTTTGGCGGTGAATTCGGTCACGACAAAATAACCAGCACAAATCTTGGCGATCATTCCCGCGATAAAAAAGGATTTTTTGCAGAACAAAAATTTTCACCATATGAAAAACTAAATATCATCTTAGGTGCTTTTGCATATGATTACTCTTCGATAGGCTGGCGGTTTTGGCCAGGAATAGACTTCAGCTATAATTTTGCTCCCAATTTCCGTTTATTCGGATCCGCTGGCAAAGCCTTTAGAATCCCAAGTTATACGGAACTATATTACAATGATCCGGTTACTCAAGGAGACCCAAATTTACTGCATGAAGAAACGATAAACTTTGAAGCTGGAATTAATTTGACGCAAAAATTTTTTAATGCTGAACTAAGTCTTTTTAGAAAAGAAGGTAAAAATATAATTGATTGGTTCAAATTAACATCTGACGAAACAAAATGGACTGTTAGAAATATTGCAAAAGTGAATACCAACGGATTTGAAATTAATTTTTATTCAAATCCGCAGATTATTTTCAAAGAGTTGCCATTTACAAGATTTAGTATTGGCTATACTTATCTTGATTCAGACAGAAAAACCTCGGACTTTATCTCTCGCTATGCTTTGGATTATTTAAGGCACCAGTTGGTGGTAACTTTATCTAACAACTTTTGGTTTGGAATAAAACAAAACTGGGCATTAAGATATGAAAATCGTGTAAACTTCGAGGATCAATTTTTAGTAGATGCTAATTTTTATCGTCAAATTAATATGTTTAAGATTTTTATTAAGGCAACAAATTTATTTAATAAATCATATCGCGATTTTAGCACAGCACCATTACCGGGGAGATGGGTTATTGGCGGTATTAAATTCAAAATTTAGTATTACTTTTTAATCAATTTGGAAAAATCTTTTCAAGATATTGAAACAGCATATGAGGCAGCCATTGAATATGCTAAAAACCATTACGAAAATTTTCCCGTTGTTTCAATTCTAATCCCTAAACATCTCAGAAAACATGTTGCAATTGTATATTGGTTCGCACGAACTGCGGATGACTTTGCAGATGAAGGAAATGAATCTGTAGAGGAAAGAATTACAAACTTAAATGATTTTGAGAATAATTTAACCCAGTTGTTAAATGGAAATCCAAGTAATAATTTGGAAATTGCACTTAAAAATACAATCGAAGAAAAAGAATTGAGTCATGAACATTTTTATAATTTACTAAAGGCTTTTAAGCAAGATGTTACAAAAAAAAGATATGAAAATTTTAACGGGCTTTTAGATTATTGTGAAAATTCTGCCAACCCAGTGGGGAGACTAATATTAGAACTATTCAATATTCAAAATGAAAATGCATTTTTACTTTCGGATAAAATTTGTACGGCGCTTCAACTTACCAATTTTTACCAGGATGTTTCAATTGACTGGCAAAAAGGACGAATTTATATTCCTCAAGATGAATTAAAAAAATACGAAGTCGGAAAAAATGTGTTTGAGTTAAAAGAAAATAATCTTAACTTTAAGTCAGTTTTGGAAGCTAACGTTGAAAGAACTGAAAATCTTTTTGTAGAAGGTAGGCAGCTTTTAAAATATTTAAGCGGCAGATTAAAATTTGAGATCACTTGGACAATTTTAGGCGGCGAAAAAATTCTGGATAAAATAAAAAAAATGGATTACGATGTCTTAAACCAAAGACCCGAATTGAAAAAAAGTGAATTATTCATTTTATTTTTTAAGTCATTGTTTATTAAATGAATGACGAAGCAAAAAATATAGCCAAAGGGAGTAAAAGCAGTTTTTACTATGCTTTTAATTTGCTGCCTGCCGATAAACGGAATGCAATGAATACAGTTTATGCATTCTGTCGCCAGACGGACGATATTATAGATGAAGGAAATGAAACAGATGATATTAAATACGAACGATTACGTAAATGGCGTATTGAACTAGAAAAAGCTTTTAACGGACATTCGGAATACCCTCTTTTAAATAAACTTGCAAAAACGATCTCCCAATTTAACATTCCTTACGAACCATTTTTTGAATTGATAATTGGGATGGAAATGGATCTTCAGAAAAATCGCTATTTAACTTTTTCTGATCTCCAGCTTTATTGTTACCGCGTTGCTTCAACTGTCGGGTTAATGTGTATTGAAATTTTTGGATACAAGCATAAATCAGCAAAGGATTTTGCAATAAATCTCGGCATTGCTTTACAGCTTACAAATATTTTGAGAGATATTAAAAAAGATTCTCAAAAGGGAAGAATATATTTACCGCAGGAAGATTTGGCTAAATTCAATTATAGCGAAAACGACATAATGCAAAATAAATATGATCCTAATTTTAAGGCTTTGATGGAATATGAAACTGAGCGAGCAAATAAATATTTTGAATTGGCAACGCAAAATTTAAATCTTGATGATAAGTCTTCAATGTTTGCAGCAAGAGCCATGCAGCATATTTATATGAAAATGCTGGATAAGATTATTGAAGCAGATTTTAATATTTATCAAGAAAATATTAAAGTATCTACTTTTGAAAAAATTGGAATTTCAGTCGGTGTTTGGGCAAAGTATAGTTTAGTTTATTGATGAAAAAATGTATCGTTGTCGGGGCAGGGCTTTCCGGTCTAACTTCCGCAGCTTATCTTTCCAAAGCTGGATTTCAAGTTGAAATAATTGAAGCATCAAAAAAACTAGGCGGCAGAGCATATTCATTTAAGGATATTGATTCGCAAACAATAATTGATAATGGCCAGCATATTCTGATGGGCTGCTATACAGATACATTAAAATTCCTCAAAATCATTAATGCTTACGATAATCTAATTTTTCAAAAAAAACTCCGAGTAAATTTCTTAAAAGAAAATTTTAATCTTTTCCCTCTGGATTGCGCGTCACTTTTTTACCCCCTTAACTTGCTGATTGGTCTGCTTAATTATAAAGCTTTATCTGTTAAAGAGCGATTTCAAATATTGAAATTTTTTTCAAAGATATATTTTTATGCTGATAGTGAATTAAGCAAGCTTACTGTTTTTCAATGGCTTACTCTTGAAAATCAAAATGAAAATATTCAAAAAGCATTCTGGGACATTCTAGCTGTTGGTTCTTTGAATACAAATACGAAATTATCGTCTGCTAAAATCTTTTCTGATATTTTGAAGGAAATATTTTTCAGAGGTAGTAAAGCAGCGACAATTATTCTTCCAAAGGATGGATTAACTGAGACTTACTGTAATAATGCCAAGCTGTTTATCGAAAAGAACATGGGAAAAATAACAACTTCGGAGACGGTTAATAAATTTGTATTTGAAAATTATGAAATCAAAAAAATTATTACCAATAAAAGAATTATAGAAGAATTTGATTTTGTAATTTCGGCACTCCCTTTGTACTCATTACAAAAGACGGTTGATGATAGTTCATTGTATAATAATCTGGAACTGGATTATTCATCAATACTATCAATACATATCTGGTTGAACCAAAACAAATTAGAAAATACTTTCTATGGATTAATTGATTCGCAAATTCACTGGATATTTAATCATGGCTCTCACTTAACTTTAGTGATAAGTGATGCCAATGAATTTATAGAAAAATCAAAGGAAGAAATTATCGAACTCATCAGCTGTGAATTGAAGAAGTATGTAAACATTGGTCGGGAAGAAATCAAAGCTTTTAAAATCATAAAAGAAAAAAGGTCTACCTTTATACCCGGAAATAAAATTCTTAAAACCCGGCCGACAAATAAAACAGAATATTCTAATTTTTTTCTCGCGGGGGATTGGACTGATACCGGCCTGCCTTCCACAATTGAAAGCGCTGCAAAAAGCGGGAGAATGGCTGCAGAATTGATTTTGAATGGTTCGTAAATTATAGATGGTATAATTTATCAATACATCTAATTGTAAAAATGTTGAATATCTGTGCTATTTAACTTCACAATCGTGTTGAATATTAAAACGCGATTAATTAAGTTGAAATCACAAATTAATTGTTAAGGGGTTTTTATTAAAATCTCTCAACCACAAGCATGAAAATGTGATGCTAAATTAACAATAAATATTTATTAACTATAAATCGGAAAGGGGATTTATATTTATGAAATCCGCTAAATTAATTCTTGATGAAAAAGAATACGAACTGCCATTAGTTGTCGGTTCCGAAAAAGAGGTTGGTCTTGATATATCCAAATTAAGAAGCTCAACAGGAGCAATAACCTCTGACAACGGCTATGGAAATACCGGTTCATGTCATAGCGCAATTACATTTATTGATGGCGAAAAGGGAATCTTGAGATACAGGGGCTTTCCTATTGAAGATCTTGCTGAAAAGTCCAATTTTATTGAGGTTAGTTACTTATTGATTTTTGGAAATCTTCCTAATAAAAAAGAACTCGAAGAATTTCATTACGGGCTTACTCATCATAGTCTTATTCATGAAGATATGAAAAAATTTTTTGAAGGTTATCCCCCTTCAGCTCATCCAATGGGTATTCTTGCTTCAATGGTTGCATCGCTTTCAGCTTTCTATCCTGAATCAAAGTATGAAGACGACAAAAATTTAAATATCGTTAGGTTGATTGCTAAATTAAAAACCATTGCTGCATTCTCATATAAAAAATCAATGGGACAGCCTTATATTTACCCGAAAAATGATTTAAACTATGCCGCAGATTTTCTTCATATGATGTTTGCAGTTCCTGCAGAAGATTATGAAGTTACCAAAGAATTAGAGGAAGCACTTGATTTATTATTAATTCTTCATGCAGATCACGAACAAAATTGCAGTACTTCTACCGTGCGTATGGTGGGCAGTAGCGAAGCTAATTTGTTTGCTGCTATCTCGGCAGGTATTAGCGCACTATGGGGACCTTTGCACGGCGGTGCTAATCAAAAAGTTATACAGATGTTAAATCATATTAAAGATGATAGTGCTGGTTATAAAAAATATATTAATATGGCTAAAGACAAATCTTCAGATTTTAAACTAATGGGATTTGGTCACAGGGTTTACAAAAATTTTGATCCGCGTGCCAGAATCTTGAAAAAATCTGCTGATAAAGTTTTAAGCAAATTAGGAAAGAATGATCCTTTGCTGGATATTGCAAAAGGATTGGAAGATGCGGCATTGAATGATGACTATTTTGTTGAAAGGAAACTTTATCCCAACGTAGATTTTTACAGCGGCATAATTTACAGAGCAATGGGAATTCCAACAGATATGTTTACGGTTATGTTTGCTTTGGGTAGGTTGCCTGGCTGGATTGCGCAGTGGAAAGAAATGAGAGAAACTCCAGGAGGAAGGATTTATCGTCCTCGTCAAATTTATATTGGTGAAACAAAAAGACCTTATTTGGTTGTTGACAAGAGGTAATACTTTTATTTCTTGTTGAATTAATAAAAAATATAAAAAGGTTGTCTGGCTTTCATTTATATGAATGTAAAGTTTCAGACAACCTTTTAATTTTTATAAGTAGAATTACATACTTTAATTAAATATTTATTTTGAATAAAAACGAGAAATATTACATAGAAAAACTCAATCTAACACCTCATCCCGAAGGCGGTTATTTTAAGGAAGTTTATCGTTCCGGCGAAATAATTGAAGCAGAACATTTACCAGCCAGATATTCAAAAAAAAGAAATATTTCTACGTCAATTTATTTTTTATTAGAAGGTAATCAAGTTTCAAAATTCCATAGATTAAAGTCCGATGAGATTTGGCATTTTTATGACGGCAGCCCAATAAAAATTTATATAATAATACCAGCAGGAAATCTGCAAGAGAAAATATTGGGAAAAGATTTAGATAATGGTGAATTACCTCAATTAGTAATTGAAAAGGGAAGTTGGTTTGGAGCAAAAGTTGTTGAGAAAAAATCATTTTCTTTTATAGGATGTACAGTATCGCCCGGCTTTGACTTTGATGATTTCGAGCTTGCAGACAAACAAAAAATGTTAAATGATTTTCCGGCTTATCATAAAATTATAAATGGATTAACTTAATTTGTTTTAAGTAATTCCTTTCAAAAAATACCCCAATATTTATGAGTGATTAAAAATTACCTTAATTCAAATATAATTTAGCTTTAGATTAAAATATTAAATTTTTATAGATATGAAGTCATTGAAATTAAACTGTTTATTACCTAATTTTTCCCGTCATTTTAATCAAAATATCCCAGAGGAGAATTAATTATAGAATATATTTTTACTGTTTGATTCATAAGTAATAATTCTCATAAAAGGCTCCATATCAGACAAAAGAAAATAAATTTTATTAGGGAAAGCCTCCGCATCGCATTGGTTTATTTGGTAGTATTTTATGCGGCAGCCGGCTTAGGGTTTAATTCTCCGTATAATTCCCAGGTAAATAAAAATTATTGGATTGATGCAATATTCAATTACAACAGAGAATCTTTAAATCTTAAAGATCCTTCAGCCAATAATGACGTTCAATCCATAAAAAACGTAAAACAAAATTCTATTTCATTAGCTTCACTTGCTAGTACTGATTTCTCCGCACCAGCTCCACCGGATACAAACGGCCAGTGGAGAGATCCCAATGCTTTTGTTAATCCGAATGATACTCTTAGCGGTTCAGGATTAACCGGATTTGCAAGCCGTTATGATTCTTTGCTGCATGATCCTATGGCGATGGACTCCACTGCGAGATTGAAATACTTTAACCACACTCGAGTTGACAATCCTTATGTTCGATTATCAAGTCCAAAAGAATCAAAATTCTATATTCCTCTTGGACCATTGAGAGAGAAAAAAATTGAAATAGACTCAACTGGTAAATTTGTTCTAGTAAAAGAATACATTGCTGGTCAGGAAACTAAAATTTTATTAAGAATGCCTATTGATGAATACATTAATCAGCGTATTGAAAATAGAGAAAGAAAATTATGGGAAGACCAGGCGTATCAATATGAACTAAAAAGCGGTAAGAAAGATTTATCAAAATTCATAACTGATATAACAAATTTTGAAATACCCTTACCCAGTGTTGGTGTGTTAAGTATTTTTGGTGAACCTAAAATCAGCTTAAGGATTGGCGGGGCAGTCGACATTCATGGAGCCTGGCGAAGTGAAACAACTGAAGGTGTTACTGCTTCACTTTTAGGCAATACTAGAAATGAACCGGATTTCAAACAGCAAGTTCAAATTAATGTTAACGGTACCATCGGGGATAAACTTAATATCAGTGCAGACTGGAACACTGAAAGGACTTTTGAATATGAAAATCAACTTAAAATAAAATATACCGGTTATGAAGATGAAATTGTTCAAAGTGTTGAGGCCGGAAATGTTTCTCTTCAAACGTCACCTTTAGTTGGCGGAAGCGAAGCTCTGTTTGGAATAAAAGCAAATTTTAAAATGGGCCCGTTAAGTTTAACAACTATTGCCAGCCAGAAAAAAAGTGAAGTTAAAGAAGTAGCTGTTTCAGGTGGTTCAACATCTCAAACTTTTGAATTACGTGCATACGATTATTCAAGAAATCATTTTTTCGTCGATTCTGTTTATGCGGATACTGCGTCCTCTTTAAATCTTTTTAATAAATATTATGGTAACTCTCCACCTATAGTTGACACTAGATATAATATAACTCAAATTGAAGTTTGGAAATCTGTTACAACTTACGTGCAAGATAAATCTAAGGAGAGACAGGCGAATGCATACATAGACCTTCCAGCTCGTATCGCCCCGAACCTAGAATATCCAGATAATCTCAGAGGTGATATAAATCCGGTACCTGGAAGAAGTGAGACAGGTAGATTTGTTTTGTTAAGTGAAGAAAATGGAGATTATTCTCTCAATAGTGAAACAGGTTTTATAACTTTTAAAACTGCGATTAATGATGCAGACGTGATAGCCGTTGCATATAGAACACAGGAAGGCCCAGGTTCTGCTGATGACAAATATTATGGAGAATTTTTAGCTAACAAAACCCAGGGTGATAGCTCAAGATTAGTTCTAAAATTAGTTAAGCCTGCATATTTGCAGCCAAACTACAAAACAGCATGGCAGCTTATGCTTAAGAATTTTTACCCTGTCGGCGGAAGAAATATTAAAGCTGAGGGATTTGATTTTAAAATAAAATATGAACTGGAAGGACAGGATCCTGCTACAGAACTACCAACCAGCAACGGAGCGGTTAAACTTCTTCAAGCTTTTGGCCTTGATAGAATAAATGCGAGCGGTTCTCCTAATCCTGATGATGTATTCGATTTCACACCGGGATTGACAATAGACAAAGAAACGGGTGAAATTATTTTTCCCACATTACAGCCTTTTGGATATAACCTGCCAGGGGAACTAGATACTGCAAAATACAAGTATCAAGATATTTACGACACTACTAGAACTGCGGCAAGTTATAATAAAACTAAAGATAAATGGGTTTTGACAGGGAAATATTCCGGCGATGTTTCTTCTGTTTACCAGTTGGGCTTTAATGTTGTTGAGAACTCGGTTAAAGTAACTCTTGATAATAGACTTTTAACTCAAGGTGTTGATTACGTTGTTGATTATAATATTGGGCAGTTAACAATTAGAAATGATGCTGCTCTGGTTCCAGGTGCTAATTTAAAAATTACTTATGAACAAAATGATTTATTCCAGCTAGCTTCAAAAACACTTTTGGGTACCCGGGGTATTTTTGATATTTCCAACAAAACTAAACTGGGCTTTTCAATCTTAAATCTTACACAGCAGACGTTAAGTGACAAAGTGAGAATTGGAGAAGAACCCTTAAGCAATACAATTTACGGTGTAGATTTTAAAACCGGAACCGATCTCCCATTTTTAACCAAAGCTTTAGATAAGATAATGTCCACCAAAGAGATGTCGTCTTTTTCATTATCCGGTGAGATGGCATATATGAATCCCGATCCAAATACGAAGAAAAGTTCTATTGCTTCTGACCAAGGGAAAAGCATTGCCTACATTGACGATTTTGAAGGCTCTAAAAGAACTATACCGATTGGCCTGTCGTATACTGCATGGAAGGATTTAAGTCCTCCGGATAATTTACCTGGACTTGCGGAACTAAACGCCAGAGAAAGAATGCCGTATAAAGGTAAAAGCTGGTGGGTTGCAATAAATCCTTCGAATGTGACGGTTGTTGATGTATACGGAAAAGATCCGGTTACCGGGCAGCCAAAAAAACAAGTTGCTACTGGTGATCAAAATGTTACTGTAATGGATTTTGGATTTGATCCAACAAAGCCAGGTCCATACAATCATTCCCCTAATCTTAGTAATCCAAAACAAAATTGGGGTGGGATGCAAAAGTTATTATCATCTACTGCAAATAATTTAGTGGATGAAAATATTGAATTCATTGAATTTTGGATGAATATTGATCGAGCTCCGAAAAATGCAAACATGTATATTGATTTGGGGAGAATAAGCGAAGATGTTATTCCAGACGGACAATTGAACACTGAAGATTTAAATCAAAATACTGCGATTGATCAAGGCGAAGATGTGGGTCTTGATACTCTTTCAGATGCCCGGGAACAACAACTATACGGGACATCACAGGGTAATGATCCAAATCATGATGATTTTTCTCCCGGAATTTATCCCGGATTTTTAACTTATATGAATATTAATGGTACTGAGGGAAATGCCCAATCCACAGATATTGGCAGATTACCAGATACCGAAGATCTAAATCGGAATGGAAACCTGGATAAGGTGAACAGTTATTTTAGATATGAAATTCCGTTAGATACAAGTACACAAAACAATCGTTTTATTGTTAGCAAGGGAGGACCGGGCTGGTATTTATACAGAATACCTTTAAAAGATACATTAACTAAGGTTGGGAACCCATCATTTTCCAATGTTGAATCAATTAGACTCTTTGTAAATGGGATAGATACTGTCGGCCTCACAGAAAACTATATGAAATTAAGATTTGCAGAGTTTAATCTTGTCGGAAGCCAGTGGCAAAAACTGCTGCCGGAAGATACTACTTTAGCCGTTTCCGTTATCAGTTATGAAGAAGATCAAAACTATACAATCCCGCCGGGTATCACTAGAGAACGAGATAATACCAGGCCTGACCAAAATATTTTAAAGAATGAACAATCATTAAATTTGATTTTGAATGATCTCCCCCCGGGACAATCAAGACAGGCAGTAAGATATTTATCCCGCCCGCTTGATGTTTTTAGTTATTCACAAATGAAATTATTTATCCATGGTGATAAGCATACTGGCCCATCTTCTGTATCTACTGAAGCTACTGATCCTCCAAATGCAGAAGTCTTTTTTAGATTCGGTACTGACACAAATAACTTTTATGAGTACCGCCAGCCGGTTAGGCCTGATTGGAACGAAATAGCAATTAATTTTAGTGACTTAACCAGTATAAAACAAGCTAGAGTAAGCGATACGGTATTTGCTCATCAGCCTGTTCCGGATAAACCAGGACATTTTTATGGAGTTCGTGGAAGGCCAACTCTTACTTCTATAAAATTTTTAAGTGTGGGTATCTATAATATTCCGGGAGCTAAGGTTAAAAATACTTCCGAATTTAAGTACGATGTATCAGGACAAGTTTGGGTAAACGAATTAAGAGTTGTCGGTGCTGATGATAAGCCAGGCTGGGCCTACAGTATAGCTTCACAATTAAAAATGGCGGACTTGTTAACGTTGAATTTTAACATGAGCCGGACAGACCCTTATTTTCATAGATTGGCGGATAGATTTGGTTCTAGAGTTGAATCAAGGAATTGGAGTGTTTCATCGGATTTAAATGTTCTAAAACTTCTTCCAATAAATCTGCCTGGAAGTAATTTAAAATTAAATTATTCACATACAGAATCGATCGGTAAGCCGCTTTATTTGCCAGGTACAGATATTAAAGTGTCACAAGCCATGGAAGCAGAACAGCAAATTCCAGATTCACTTAAAACGCCTCAAAATCAGCGTAACCTGGAACTAGAATCACAAACAGTTAATGTTTCCGATTCATGGTCGGCATCAAACATCAAACTGCGTATTCCGTCAACATACTGGTTAATTAGGGATACATGGAATGCCATCAGTTTAGGATTTAATTACAATAAAAACTTTAGTAGAAGCCCCACAATATTAACCAATAAAAGCTGGATTTGGAATGCTAACATTGGTTACGGTTTAAGTCTAAGTCAGGATTATTTTTTCTACCCGGCAGACATTCCGGTTTTGGGAAGTGTACTTTCATTATTCACTGATTATCGAAATGCAAAAGTTTATTTTACGCCGCAATCAATTGCACTAAATATGTCTGCAAGAAGAAACAGAAATATTAGCACTACCAGGGAACGCGATAATGCAATATCTCAAACTTCTATTTCTAGGGACTTTACTGTTAGCCGGGGTTTTAATTATTCCTGGAAACTAACTGAAGGCGGGTTAATAAATATCAGTACGGCCTACAATGTTAACATTTCCTCATCACTTGCATACCTGGAAACAGATCAAAATAATATGCAGAGATCAGAAAGTGAGATTTGGCATGATATCTTTGCCGGTAATTTCTTTGGCAAGAATTCTCAATATCAGCAGACCTTTGATATTAGAACTGCTCCAAAGCTTCCATCTCTGTGGGATATAGATAAATATTTTACGATTACCGCAGGCTATTCTACAAGCTATCAATGGAATAATGATTTTAGAAATGAGATTAGCGGAAGAGGCGCAGGTTTTGCAAGTAAATCATCTGCTGGTTTAACTTTACGATTAAAGGCTTTAGCAGCACCTTTATTCGAAGAAAGTAAGGATGCTGATAATAATCAGGGGCAGGCAGTTCCAAATAGAAGAAACACGGGTAGAAATTTTAATCCGGAAGGCCCAGGCATTCAAAACAAAAATGAAGTTTCAAGGGAAGAAGGCGTCCTGGGGGATTCAACTTCTATTTCTGCTGATTCACTTCTGGCAGTTGACTCACTACAAACTCAGAATCTTAATAAAAAGTCAGCTCTCAAAAATGCATTCTTATTTTTAAAATCTATTACAAAAGCGTTGTTGTTTGATTATGAGTCAATTTCCTTCAACTTTAGTTCATCAAATAATCTTGCTAAATCCGGAATAAAGGGAACCGGAACAGGGTTTAATAATTTCTGGGGCATTTCATTTGATGAAAATAATGGGCCTTCAAGAGGATTCATGTTCGGATTGAGCAGGAATGTTGGCAGCAGAGCTCCAAACAGTACATTATCGGATAACTTTTCACAAAAAAATAATTTTGATTTTAAAACTTCACGTCCATTATGGGAAGGTGCCAAGATTGATCTAAACTGGAATGTGGGCTGGTCAATTAATAAAAGCACTCAAATAATTACAGATGATTTTGGTAACATTTCTGTCGGGTCAATTTCTTCAACAGGTACAATTTCTAGATCATTCTTTTCTATGCCGCCTACTTTATTTTTAAGCGTATTTAAAAGCGGCATTAAAAAGGTTAACGAACTCTTCGATCCGAATTCAGCAAATCCTCATCAAAACTTATCTAATGCTTTTGTAAAGGGATTTGAAAGTTTCCCTCTACTTTCAAATGTTGGATTTTTATCTCAGGTGGCTAAATATATCCCCAGACCCAATTGGAGATTAAGCTGGGATGGGCTTGAAAAATTTCCTCTGTTTAAGGCTTTCGCAAAACGTGTAACACTAGATCACGCTTACAGTTCTACTTATACTGAAGGCTGGAGAATTAATCCTGATGGTGTTCAGGAAGTTCAAACGCAACGAATTGAATATGGATTTGCTCCTTTAGTCGGTTTGAACTTTACATTTGGAGAAGTTTGGGGCGGGAACTTAATCAGCAGCGTAAAATATTCTACAAGAACGGGATATGATCTGGGATTATCAACAACAAGCATTAATGAAACTTTTTCAAGAGATATTGGCATAACAGCTAGTTATTCTAAATCAGGATTTGAACTTCCGCTTTTCGGTGTTTCATTAAAGAATGATATTGAATTTAGCCTCTCTTATACAAGCACTAAAAATTCAACTGTAATTTATGACTTTACAAATTTTAAAGAGGAAGGTACGCCGCAAGACGGAACAACAAGAACTACTTTGGAACCGCGAATTAAATATACAATTAGTTCCCGTGTTACATTATCGGTATTTTACAGAAGATCATCTGTTCAGCCGGAAGGTGCTGCAAGAATTCCTCCCACAACAACTAATGAAGCCGGTTTGGATGTGCATATATCAATCCAGCAGTAAAATTGATGATTAATATTACTTATCACATAAATTATATTTATTATTTTAGATGATAGAATAATAGATTCTTTAAATAAAAAGGCAACTTAAATGAAATTAAAAAAAATATTATGGGTAGACGATGAAATTGAATTATTAAGATCGCACATTATCTTTTTAAGCGAAAAAGGATATGATGTTGATACTGCAACTAACGGTGAAGATGCAATTTCAAATGTAAAGCAAAATGCTTACGATCTAATCTTTCTTGACGAGAATATGGCAGGAATGGGGGGACTTGAAACTCTTGCACAAATTAAGGAGCAAGACGCAAACATACCTGTGGTTATGATTACAAAGAGTGAAGAAGAGGCTTTAATGAACGAAGCCATTGGAAGTAAGATTAGTGACTATCTAACTAAACCGGTAAATCCCAGCCAGGTTTTACTTGTTTGTAAAAAATTTCTTGAAGGAAAAAGAATTACAGGTGAACATGCCGCTAAAGATTACCTGCAGGACTTTAATCAAATATCTCAGTCATTATTGAATAATCTTGATTTTGAAGAATGGATTGATATTTATCTGAAAATGGTGAACTGGGACTTAGAACTTGATCTTCATTCAGAAATGGGATTGCGTCAAACTCTTAATGATCAGAAGAGAGAAGCAAATAAAGAATTTTCAAAATTTGTAGAAAAGAATTATAAAAATTGGATTAATGATCCTGAAGATCCTTACACACCAATGCTTACCACAGAGATTGTCAACAATTTTGTTTTGCCGCATGTGCAAGATGGAAAATCCGCGGTATTCTTTTTCGTTCTTGATTGTATGCGTGCCGACCAATGGCTATTGATGGAAAAACTTTTAAATGAATATTTTAAAATCAGTAAAAGTTATTACTATTCCATTTTACCAACTGCTACGCCGTATGCCCGTAATTCTTTGTTTGCCGGATTATTCCCTTCCGAAATTGAGAAACATTATCCTACGCTTTGGCAATCAGGAGGCGATGACGAACGAAGCATGAATAAAT
>CAZRMA010000038.1:0-15261 GCA_964600655.1 uncultured Ignavibacteriaceae bacterium | reverse complement strand
CATCATGCAAGTAGTTTAATAAATATTTTATTTATTTGACGACAATAAATTTAAAACATTTTTGATAATTTGCAAGCCTTCATCCAAATCACTTTGGATTATATTTAATGCGGGCCTGAATCTAATAGATTTCTTGCCGCAGCCTAAAATTATCAATTTGTTTTTAAAACATTCCGATGCAAATTTGTTGCGTATTTCTCCGCTTGGCAAATCAAATGAACACATTAAACCCAATCCTCGTACATTTGAAATAAGATCAGGATATTCATTTTGAATTCTAAACAATTCATCTACTAAATATTTGCCCATCTCATAGGAATTATTAACTAAATTTTCTTCTTGAATGATTCTCATGATATGTTTTGATCGCACCATATCTGTTAAATTCGCCCCCCAGGTTGAATTAATTCTGCTGGACTTTCTGAAACAATGCTCTTCAACATCATCAATTCTATTATTGACAATTATACCGCATACTTGAGCTTTTTTACCAAAGGCGATTATATCTGGTTTAACAAAATATTCAGATGCCCAGAATTTACCGGTTAAGCCAAATCCAGTTTGAACTTCATCAAATATTAAAAGAATCTCATTTTTATCTGCAATTTCACGAAGTTGAGCAAAAAATTCTTTACGGAAGAAATTATCGCCGCCTTCTCCTTGAATAGGCTCTAGGATTATTGCAGCAATATCATCTGGATAATTTTTAATCGCTTGATTAATTTCTTCAATAGCAGTTTTCTCTAATTCCTGAACGGTTTGAATATTCGCATCAAGTGGAAAAGTAATCTTGGGATTAGTTATTCTTGGCCAATCAAATTTTGGGAAATATTTTACTTTGTTTGGATCAGTGTTTGTTAAAGACATGGTATAACCGCTGCGGCCGTGAAATGCTTCTTTGAAATGGATTACCTTCTGTCCTTTTTCTTCTTTTATTCCCTTTTGAAAATTTTTTTGAACCTTCCAATCGAAAGCAACTTTAAGTGCATTTTCAACAGCAAGAGATCCACCAGAAACAAAAAATAAATATTTCATGAAATCAGGTTTCGCGATTTTTGTAAACGTATCTACAAAGTCTGCCATCAAAGTTGTATATATATCTGAATTAGAAGGTTTATTAATTGCAGCCAATGTTAGCTCATTTCTAACCTCTTCTGAATTCATTCTTTGATGATTCATCCCTAGTGCTGATGAAGCGAAGAAAGTAAATAAATCTAAATATTCGTCGCCCGTAATTTCATCAACTATTCTTGAGCCATGGCTTTTCTTTAAATCTAATACGATGCTGAAGCCATCAACCAGCATATGTTTTTTTAATATTGCGTGAACTTGATCAGGTTGAACTAAAGAATAATCTTCCATTAATTCCTCATTTGCATAAAATTTGTTTTCCATGTAATTCTCCCATAATTAACTAATAAATTTCGAAAATAATTGTTTGAGTATGATTTAAAGAGGGGAGAAGTGTTTAAAAAACGTTTTCAAAGCGGGAGATAAAGTAACTCCTCAGCATTGATAATCCTGTTTCTTTTCTAAATGAAATGAATCTTTGCATTTGTTTATAATTCATAATTTCTAAACGAAAGATACGACTTTCACAAAATATTATCAATGTAGAAACATTTATTTGATTTTTTACTTACAATATGTTACACTTACTGTAACAAATTAAAAACTTTATGTCAGCATCAACAAAACTATCAACAGCTGTTAAAGCACTTTGCTACTTAGCGAGTATTTCTCCTGAAGCAAAAAACAGTTCTGAAATTGCAAGTTATATTGGGGTAAATGCTTCTAAGTTAAGGATGATTTTATCCATGCTTGTAAAAAGCGATATAGTTCAGAGTATTAGCGGGAGCACAGGTGGTTTCGCGCTAAAGAAAAAGCCGGAGCAATTATATCTTCATGAAATTTATTGTTCAATTGAGGATAGAAAGGCATTTTATCTAGACGTAAATAAAAATCAAAATGCAGAAAGTGATATTACAAAATTAAATAATTTCTTCCTTAATCTATTTACCGATATTCAAATAGATATTGAAAATAAGATGAGTAGGATTAATCTTCAATCGATAATTGAAAAAACATCTATAAATTAAAATATATAAGGAGTTAAGTCTATGGATTTCTTAAATAAATTAGGTATTGCTAAAGAAAATTTTGGCTCTTCAACCGGATTAAAATGGAATAAAACTAAAAACCAAGGAGAGTTAAAAATTGTTTCGCCAACGAATGGTAAAGAAATAGCAAAAGTGTATCAAGCCTCAGAAAGAGATTATGAGAAAATTATTAATAAAGCTGAAGAAGCATTTTTAATTTGGAGAAAGATGCCTGCTCCCAAAAGAGGTGAGATTGTCAGGCAAATTGGATTGAGACTGAGGGAATACAAACCTTATTTAGGAAAATTAGTTTCATATGAAATGGGCAAATCTTTGCAGGAGGGTTTGGGAGAAGTTCAGGAAATGATAGACATTTGCGATTTTGCTGTAGGGCAAAGCCGGCAGCTTTATGGATTTACCATGCATTCAGAAAGACCAAATCATAGAATGTATGATCAGTACCATCCATTAGGAATAGTAACAACTATCTCTGCATTTAATTTTCCTGTGGCTGTTTGGTCATGGAATGCTATGCTTGCTGCTGTTTGTGGTAATGTTAATATTTGGAAACCTTCTTCAAAAGTCCCGCTTTCTGCAATTGCTACGCAAAATATTATCGCTGAAGTATTAAAGGAAAACAAGTTACCTGAAGGTGTATTTTCTCTTGTTATAGGGAGAGGCTCAACCATCGGTGAAAAAATGTTAAACGACAAAAGAATTCAATTAATTTCAGTTACCGGATCTACCAAAGTCGGGAAGCACGCAGGTGAAATGATTGCGAAAAGATTTGGAAAAGCTATTTTGGAATTGGGAGGAAATAATGCAATTATCATTACTCCTGATGCAGATTTGAAAATGGCTATGCCTGCAATTGTTTTTGGAGCAGTTGGTACATGCGGGCAAAGATGTACTTCAACAAGAAGATTAATAATTCACGAATCAATTTATGATAAAGTAAAGGAATCTTTAATTAAAGCTTACAAAGGACTAAAAATTGGTGATCCACTTGATGAAAAAAATCATGTCGGCCCATTGATTGATAAAGATGCAGTTGAGATGTTCAAAGATGCTTTAGTGAAAATTGAAAAAGAAGGTGGGAAGGTTTTATTTGGCGGGGAAGTATTGAAAGGTAAAAATTATGAATCAGGAACCTTTGTTAAGCCCGTAATTGCTGAAGCCGAAAATCATTATGAAATTGTTCAGGAAGAAACTTTCGCTCCAATTCTTTATTTAATAAAATATAAAGGGGAAGTTGATAATGCAATAAAACTTCATAACGGAGTAGTACAAGGACTATCTTCAGCTATTTTTACAAATAGTTTAAGAGAAACTGAGAAGTTTTTATCAGCAGAAGGTTCTGATTGCGGTATTGCGAATGTAAATATAGGTACATCAGGAGCCGAAATAGGCGGAGCTTTTGGCGGTGAAAAAGAAACTGGCGGCGGCAGAGAATCAGGTTCTGATGCATGGAAAACTTATATGAGAAGACAGACAAATACCATAAATTATGGAACCGAACTTCCGCTCGCCCAAGGAATTAAATTTGAAATTTAATTCACTTTCAGATCAAAATCTTCTTAAATCTTTTAACTACTCCCGGATTAAACCGGGAGTAGTTTTGACACATTTTTAACTGATTAATGCCCTATTCTTTTTTATAAAATATTTAACTTCATTTATTCACTAGATATTAAAATATTTCAATTGGTATAATTGTTGTGCTTTTACATCTAAGATACCTGATTAAATATTATGAGGTAAAAATGGAAGGGTTAAGATTAGAGAATTTCATTTCCAACGATGCTGATTTAGAACTTAATCAATATAAAGTGCTTGGTGGATTAAAAGCATTTCAACTTGAGTTTAATAAAAAAAGATTATATCCATCTCTAACTGATCTAATAAATCTTGTAAACCAGCTTCAAGATATTCTTAGGCAAAAAAGTAACCTAGAAGTATCCTTTCCCCAAAAGATTAAAAAGTACGATTTAAAAAATAAAAAGGTAATTTTTGAAAAGTCTGATAAAATCGATATTAATGTTGAATCCCTATTTCAGCTCATCGAATGGTCGCTTCCTAAGATAAAAGAAGTGATTGAAGAAGGGTTGGCAATTCACGAATTCGTTGAAAGAAATTTAGAACTAAAACAGGTCGGAGTTATCCCACTTTACAAAAGCGAAGGTTATTTTCTTATCCAGGATAACATTGATTCAATGCTACAAATCCACCAGTTCGAATGTTCCTTGTTATCTTCCGAAAAAGAAAAATATAGAGCATTAAAAACAAAATTTATAAAAGCATTGGAAACCGCTTTGATTGAAAAATCTCCTGAGTCTATTAAAATAGAACTAATAAAAGAATTTGGAAATTTCCCAAATCCCGCTACATATATTTGCAATACTGATCTTGATTTTCCTTTTTCTGAAACAATTTTTCCTATTGCAAAAATAAAATTGATGGTTAAACTTGCGGCATAAATATTAATTAATTTTAGAAGAGACTTAATCAAAAAAGGGCTGGATGAATTTCCAGCCCCTTTTTGTTTATTAACGTTTTAAATCATCCAACAGTTGATTGAATAAGATCAGATAAAATTTGTCCTGTCTCATCTAAAATCGGATCATCTTTAGATGTATCGGCTGCTGGCTTTTCTCCCTTTTTAAGTAAAGTTAAGCCCTGAAGTTTTCTTCGTTCATTTTCCCGTTGGAATCTTTTTTCTTCAAGTTCATCTTTTTCTTTTTTTCTAACTTCCTCATTTAATGAAACATATTTTTTATTTTGAGCTTCTTTAAATTCATCTATATCTTCCATTAAGTAATCATATTCGGGACTTTTATCAAATCTTTGGATGTGCTTTTTAAGAAGCATAGGAATTATGTCGGATAGATTACTGAATTTCTTATAAGCAGTTGGTTGTATTTGGTCCCAAGGAAGTGCACTTGGCTCGGAGCTTTCTCCAAAATCCTTTGAATCAAATGCAGAAGGGAATTGAATATCTGGAATAACACCTTTATTCTGTGTGCTTCCGCCGTTTATTCTATAATATTTTGCAATAGTTAATTTTAACTGTCCAAGTTTTTCTCTTTGATTTGGAATTACTCTATTTAAATCAATTAAATTTTGAACCGTTCCTTTTCCGTAAGTCTGTTCGCCAATAATGATTCCTCTTCCATAGTCTTGGATAGCCCCAGTAAAGATCTCTGAAGCTGATGCGCTAAACCTATTGACTAAGACCGCAAGCGGTCCGTCATAAACAATATTCGGGTCAGGATCATCACCAACATCAACTTTACCGTCAGCACTTCTTACTTGAACCACAGGCCCGTCTTTTATAAATAAACCAGTTAGATCAATTGCCTCATTTAATGCTCCGCCGCCATTATTACGCAAATCGATTATAATCCCATCCACTTTTTTCTTTTCCAATTCTGTAATTAATCTTTTAACATCTCGCGTGGTACTTTTAAAATCTTTGACGCCTTTTTGTTCAGCATCAAAATCAACATAAAATTTAGGAATTGAAATTACTCCTAACTTATAATTTTGATTGTTATTTTTGATATCTATTACATCGCTTTTTGCAGATTGCTCTTCAAGTTTAACTTTGTCTCTTACAATTTTTATTTCTTTCGGAAGAGCATTTGCCCCGTCTTCGGCTTCTAAAATTTGAAGTCGTACAGTTGATCCCTTTGGGCCGCGAATTAATTGAACAACATCTGTAATGCGCCAGCCGATAACATCAACCATTTCGCCTTCATTACCTTGTGCTACACCAATAATCCTATCATCACGATGAAGAAGTTTACTTTTAAATGCTGGGCCGCCGGGAATAATTTCATTTACTTTAGTATAATCATCATCCTGCTGAAGTTGTGCTCCAATTCCTTCCAATGACAAGCTCATATCAATTTTAAAATTATCTGAAGAGATCGGGGAAAGATAATTTGTATGAGGATCTAATGCTTCTGTGTACGAATTCATAAGCAGCTGAAAAACATCTTCACTTTTATATTGAATCACATTTTTTTGAAAATTATCATACCGTTTTTTCAAATTACTCGAAGTAGTTTTCCAATCCTTCCCAGTTAGAATGGAAGTAAGAGCATCATTTTTAATTTTCTTTCGCCAGATTTCATTCAATTCATCTTCATTTTTAGCCCACGGTTCATTTTCCCGCTTTATTTGATATTTTTCATCTTTTGTAAAATCAAATTTCTTATCTAAAAGCTTATTAACATAATTAGTTCGCTCAATCAATCTTTGTTTAAATTTATTAAAGATATCATAAGCGGGTTGAACATCACCATCTTTTATATCATCATCAAGTTTGAATCTATACTTATCAAAATTGTTTATATCTGACTGTAAAAAATAAGCTTTATTATAATCGAGCGTCTTTAAATATCGATCAAAAATCACAGATGAAAGAGAATCATTCAGCGGGATTTTTCTATAATGATAACGTGATAATATAGTTGAAATCCATTCATCAACAGTTGAATAATATTTCGCTGGTTTTATTACCGTTAAAGTATCAGTGTTTGAAACCTTTTTATCTGAAATATCGGTTGTTTGGGCTATAAAAAGACCGGCTGCTAAAATGATAGCGCCTAAAAAAATAAATTTTTTCATAAGTTCTTTATTTTATTGAGAATAATTGTTGTCACTTAAGACTCTGTAAAGCTATAAAATGTTTCGTCGTAAATAAATAGAAATTCACGGTACTATTGACGATGAAATTATTAATAGTCAGCAGCTAAAATTCACTACAAAAGATAGCAATATTATTATTATTTAAATGTGTCCTTTGAATCTATAATATCAACACTTTTTACATTTAAATTATAATCAGAAACCTTATTATCTTCTTCTAATATGTCCTTGGATAATCCTTCTTTTACAGCGTTTGAATAGCTCATTGGAGATGGTAAATTCTCTTTAATGCTTTCCGCCAATGGAATTGCTTCACTTGTATCTGTTACAATTGAGATAAACATATTATCTGTTTGTAAATATTTTTTAATTGCCTTATTGACATCATTTAAGGTTAAACCAGCAAGTAGTTTATCCATTTCGTTGATGTAATCTTTTCTGCCGTAGAATCGTGAATCCATTAAATACCCAAGTTGTTCTTCCGGGGTTCGTATGTATAGCTTGATATAGCTTCTTAAAAATGTTCTTGTTGCTTCAAAGTCTTCTTCAGATAGTCCGCTCTTGACTATCTTATTTAATTCTCTGATTGCCATTCTTAATGCAAAATGAGCATGGCCGATTTTTATATCTTTCAATTCATCATATTGTGCTTTTAACTGCTTGGCAATTTGAACAGGCCGAATCCATATAGCAAAATAATTGGAGTGACGTGGAACTCCTGATGGCGGAAGCATATTTCCCCCACCGTTTTTATACCATTCAATGTATGAGTAATCTCCATAATTCATTGAACGCAATTCTCTTATTTGTTTATATAATCTTCCGTAGGATTTTCTATGTTCACCGAGATAAGAATTTGCAACCATTAATGCAGCAAAATCATCATCTGCACGACTAATATTTATTGGAAAACCTGTAAAAATTGCAGAACCAAAAGCATTTGGTTTCGAAATAATTTCTACTTTTATTCCATCCGGCATTTGTACTTTAGGTGCGGTTGGAATTACGGGATTTATATTTGATAATTTTTCTAAATCATTCTTTAATTCATTTAAAAAATCCTCGGAATAATTTCCGGCAATACCAATAGTTAAATTATTTTTAGTAAAATAATTTTTATAATGATTCTTCACATCTTCTAAAGTGATTGATTTTACAGACTGACTTTTTCCCTGAATCATGTGCTGATATCGGGTTCCTTTATACAAAAAATCTTCCAATACTTTTTTGCTGTAATCTTCATCGGAAGAAGCTCTTACTACTTGATCAACATAATTTTGTTGATTAGATAATACCCTTTGGAAGTCTTCTTCTTTAAATGAAGGAGCTGTCAATAAACCTATCATAATTGGATAAAATTCTTTCAGCCAATCCTTATGAACTGCAAATGTAAAAACGGTTACCTCTTTATCAACTGATGCATCAAAATCTGCTGCCATTGGATATATTTTATTTTGAATATCAGCAAAGGATAAATTTCCTGTACCGCCTTGTGTAATCAAACTTGCAGTTGTATAGGTTAATCCTTCTTTGCCAATAGGATCGGAAATGGAACCATTTCTAAACATTAATTTTACGATTACTTTATTTGAGTTGGGGAGATTTAATTTTACAATTTCTTGTGCAAACATCGTCATGCAGATTATTAGTGTTATTAAAAAAGTTTTCATTATTTTACCCCTCCATTTTCATCTGAAGATATCGTTCCAATAGTTAAGCCGCTGCTTTTAAAATACTTATCGGCGACCATTATTATATCTTTTACAGTTACTTTATCGTACAGATCATACAATTTATTTAAAGATTCTGGATCACCTGTTAATGTAATATAATGCGCTAATGAATTTGCAATTGCATCAGGGTTATCTATTCCCATGGCGTAAGAATATTTTAAATGCGATTTTGTATCTGCCAGTATCTTTTTATCTACTCCATTCATTTTAACATCATCAACTGCTTTGACGATTTCATCTTTAACATACTGTAAATCATCCTTGTTTAATAATACAGCTTGAACTGTAATTAAATTTGGATCACGTGAATCACCTGCCCCACCGTACAAATTTCGAACTTTTTGTTCATCAATAACTAATTTTTTGTATAATGCAGAATTTGGAGAAAATAAAATTGTGCTCATTATATCCAGAGCCGGCATATCAATATTAATATCGCTAAACGCAGGGCCCTTATAATTTAAACTTAAAACAGGTGGGAAATTTGCATCCTGAATATGAGTGAATCTTGTTTCTTTTTGTTTTGGTTCTATTGGAATATCTGCAACATAGTCACCCCGTTTCCAATCACCAAAATATTTTTTAGCAAGCTCAACAACTTTATCATGTGTAACATCACCAACAACTACGATAGTAGCATATTCAGGTCTATAAAATCTTTTGAAGAATTTTAATGAATACTCATACTGGTTAGGCATATCGACAATGTCTTTGAAAAAACCCATAGTGGTGTGTTTATAAGTGTGTACATCAAACGCTGTATTTGCTATACTTTCATAAAGCTGCTAAGGGCTTGCATAGTTTTTTGTGTATTCACCTTTAACCGCGCCGGCTTCAGTTTTAAAGTCGTGTTCTGAATAATGTAAATTTTTGAATCTGTCTGATTCAATATCAAACATTGTCTCGAGCATGGCTGAATTGCCTGTCATATGGTAGATAGTTCTATCATTAGATGTATTGGCATTTGCACCTGCACCTGTTGATTTTAATATGTCGTTATATTTCTCACGAGGGTATTTATCTGTTCCGCGAAACATCATATGTTCAAAAAAATGAGCGAATCCGGTTACACCTTTTTCAATTTCGTTACGAGAGCCTACTCTTTCAACAATATAAAATGCTGCAAGTCCCGGACTGTCGAATTTAACCGATACTACGTTTAACCCGTTTTCTAATTTTGTTTGTTCAATTGGGTATGGAAGTATTTTATTATCATTTGCCAGCATAAAAATTCCTGAACATATGATAAATGTTAATATAAAAAAAGAAATGATTTTGAATCTCAAAATTATCCTCCTCTAATCTATTTTTGTAATGCAATTTACGTTTAAATGTTAAAAATTATTAAATAATGGAATTTAATATGTCTTTTTAATGATAAGTGCAAAATATAAGTGTTAACCGGTAAATGCTAATAGAAATTAAGTATAATGTTACACAAATTTTGATATATTTATCCAAGCATTTTTAAAATAAAATTGATTGTAAGATGAGAATTTGCAAATTAACTTTTCATTCATTGGCTATTTTTGTTTTCATTTCATCTATTTCTATTTTTTCGCAGAATTCTGCAAAAAATAAATATGGATTAAGTGTAATTAATAGTATGGATAAATATAATAAATTGATTGAAGAGGATAGTACACAAAAGTTAATTAATCTGGAAGAATTAATTCCCGGTATTAAACTGGATATTAAATATTCAACTGATGATAATTTTTTAGGAAAAAGTGTTTATGATACGGCAATGGCTTTTTTAAGATTACCTGCTGCTTATGCTTTACTAGAAGTAGAAAAGGAATTGGAGAAAAATAATATTGCTCTTAAAATATTCGATGCATACCGTCCGTATAGTGTAACGGTGGCATTTTATGAAAATTATAAAGACACAACTTTTGTCGCATCAGCATGGCGTGGAAGCCGTCACAATAGAGGATGCGCAGTTGACCTAACTTTGATTGATTTGAAATCTGGTAAAGAACTGGAAATGCCCACTGCTTTTGACGATTTTACTGAAAGAGCTTATTCAAATTACAGCAATTTACCTGCTGGAGTAATTAATAATAGAAATCTCTTAAAATCAGTAATGGAGAAACATGGTTTTATAAATTATGAATATGAATGGTGGCATTTTGATTTTGGTGGTTGGAAAAATTACGAATTACTCGACATGGATTTCAAGCAATTGGTTCATTCAAAAAATTGATTTATTCTTTAATATTTCGGCAGATGATTCACGATAATACAATACAAGAAATGGGAGCGGTTTAATGTCTAGGACAAGGGAAATACTCAGTGAAAAAGCAAAAGATGTTCAAAAATTAAAAGAGTCTCTTGAAAATGAGTCTCCGAATATTACTCAAGAAGAAAAATCTCCCAAAAAAGTTGTTAATGAAGCGGGGAAAGAAGTTTTAGTTTTTAAAGATCCATTGCATTCCAGAGAAAGAAGAAGCACTGTTACTTATTCAGTTTTCAATGGGAAATGGGAATTTGAAAATATTGATGAAATGGATGACCAGAATCATGAAAGATGTGCGGTAAAGTTTACACCGGTTAGAGATAATTCGAATTTTACTGTTTCATTTAAGGCCCTTAAAGATAGAGTTGAATTTATGGATTCCATCTATGCCGATAATGACTTGAAACAAATTGGCGGGGGAATGAGTCTTGAAAATTTAGCCAATTCAAAAGTATTAAAAACCACGGGCGGAATAATTGGCCTATCTGTTTTAGGTTATGGATTGTATAAAATGTTAAAAGGGAAAGATGAATAAGTAAAACAGTTATTCATTTCAAACTCTAAAAGCCAATCAAATTTATTTGCAGCTATGCGCTTACCTGTTATCAGCTAATCATTATTTTGTAATTCTGTTGCAATTACCAACCATTTCGTGACTGAATATTTGAATTTCTGTCCTGTTGAGAATTGATTCATGATAACCTATGAAGAGAAAAAATATTATGCTTACTTTATTTTATTATTAAATTTAGCTTCAATAGTGGAATGTATTTAACAATAATAAAAATATGACTGCATATAAATTAATTCAAAACTTCATTATAGCAACAGACAAACAAATAGACCAATTAGTTAAGCAGCTTTACTTATGAACGAAGAAGAAATAAGGATTGTTGAAGTGGGGTCTAATATTATGAACAAATATTTCAATAGTAAGTCAGAACAAGAAAATCGGCTGTATTTTCATTATATTTTAAATAAAAATATTTAAAATAATCATTACAATATGCCTTTAACTTTAACCCGCCCCATAGTCTTTTTTGATCTTGAAACCACAGGTATAGATGTACAAAAGGACCGTATTGTACAAATATCTTTAATCAAGATTTACCCGGATAAAAGGGAAGAGGTGCTTACGTATTTAATTAATCCCGGCATGCCTATTCCGGCTGGTGCAACTGCCATTCATGGCATAACCAATGAAGATGTTAAAGATATGCCTAATTTTAAAATGCATTCGCAAGAATTGTATTCTTTTATTGAAGGCTGCGATATAGGCGGTTTCAATATTCATAAGTTTGACTTGCCTCTGCTTAGAAATGAATTTTACCGAGTGGGTATAAATTATAACATCGACGGTATCTCTATAATAGATTCAATGGTGATATTTAAGAAGAAGGAACGACGGGACTTAACAGCAGCATATAAATTTTACTGCAATAAAACTTTAGAAAATGCTCATAATGCCGAAGCAGATATCCGTGCTACTATTGAAGTCTTTTTATCTCAGGTTGAAAAGTATAGTGATATTGGTAATAGTCTTAAGGAAATTGCATCCTTCTCTTCGTTTAGTGAAAACCGTACAGCAGATATAAATGGCAAGCTATTATATAATAAAGATAATGAACTTGTTTTTAATTTCGGTAAGCATTTTGGGGAAAGAGTAATTGATCGCGTTGATTATGCTCACTGGATGCTGACAAGTGATTTCCCCGAAGATACAAAAGAGTTGATAAAAAAATTGTTTGAACATCCGTAGTTTTATTTGAACAAGGAAATAGATGATTTCTGCGGATCAAAAGTCTTACTACTCAGGCACAGAGAACACTAATGATCAATTAATTTGGAGTCTGTGTATTGAACCCTTTGGAATACTTAGTAGTTTTTATATTTAGTATTCCGTTAGAATTTGCAATAATATGATAGGCTTTAATATAAGCCCTTCTCTATTTAAGAGAAGGGTGGTGATGAGTTCATTTAAAACACAATGAATTATTAATTGCTAAAATTAAACCCTATTTTAGCTTTGAGGCAATTTCAAGTACCTCTTCTGCGTGTGTATCAATATTTTTTACTTCAATAATTTTAGCGATATTTCCTTTTTTATCAACAATAAAAGTAAACCTTTTCGCTTTGCCGTTATCTCCTAAAACACCATAATCGCTTGTTACTTTTTTATTTTTATCAGATAATAAAGGAAAATCTAAGTGATTATCAGCAATAAATTTATCAATAGCTGCTGTAGAATCCACGGAAATACCAAAAACTTTAATTCCATTTTCCTGGAAACTCTTAAGATTGTCCCTAATTCCGCATGCTTCTTTTGTACAGCCTGATGTTCCTGCCTTCGGGTAAAAGTAAATTACTACCGGAGATTTACCTTTATAATTCGACAGCGTATATGAATTTCCAAATGCATCTTTTAAAGTAAAATCGGGAGCTTTCATTCCTTCTTTTAATACATTTTCAGCGAACAATGAAATGGAAAAAACAAACAAAAAGAAAAACATTAACACAACGGTTCCAATTCTATACTTCATAATTACCTTTCTGATAAATATTAATCTTTTTCTACAGTGCGGTTAAAAATATAATCAACATTCTTTAACATTTTTGTGTTGTCGAATATATCGTCAATTTCTTTTTCTGTTAAATATTCGTTTACTTGTTTTGATTTTTTTAATTCGTCCTTCAAATTTTTATTCTCATCAGCCCAAACATCCATGGCAGATGTTTGAACAATCTTATAAGCATCTTCCCGGGATATACCTTTATTTACAAGCTTTAGCAAAACCGTTTGAGAAAAAACTAAACCGCGAGTAATATTTAAATTTCTAATCATATTTTCAGGATAAATAATTAAATTTTCCATGAGTTTAGTCGCAAGGTCAAGCATGTAATCTAATGCTATGCAACTGTCAGGAACAATAATTCTTTCCACAGAAGAGTGTGAAATGTCTCTTTCGTGCCAGAGAGCAACATCTTCAATAGCTGCAACTGCATTACCTCTTAGAACTCTCGCAAGTCCAGTAATTCTTTCGCTTACAATAGGGTTTCTTTTATGCGGCATTGCAGACGAACCTTTTTGTCCTTTCGAAAAATATTCTTCAGCTTCCAATACTTCTGTACGCTGCAAATGTCGAACTTCAATTGCAACTTTTTCTAACGAAGCTCCAATAACGGCCAAGGTTGTTAGGTACTCAGCATGACGGTCGCGCTGAATTACTTGTGTTGAAACCGGTGCAGGTTTTAATCCCATTTTTTCGCAAACATATTCTTCAACTTTGGGCGAGAGATGCTCAAATGTGCCGACGGCTCCGGATATTTGCCCAACACTAATTGTTTCAATTCCATTTTGCAGCCTGATAATATTTCTTTTGCATTCTTCAAACCAGAGAGCAAACTTTAATCCCATTGTTGTAGGTTCAGCATGAATGCCATGCGATCTTCCAACACAGATTGTTTTTTTATGTTCAATAGCTTTTCGTTTAAGAATATCTTTTAAATCATTAAGTCTCTTTAAAAGTAATTCTCCAGCTGATTTCATCTGGAAGGAAAGAGTGGTATCAAGTATATCTGAAGAAGTCATTCCGTAATGAATATGCCTTGATTCCGGCCCGACATATTCCGCAACATTTGTTAGGAAAGCAATTACATCATGCTTGGTGGTTTCTTCAATTTCTAATATTCTTTTTACATCAAAATTCGCTTTCGCTTTTATAACATCGACATCTGTTTTTAGTATTTCCCCAAATTCACTTCTCGCTTCACAGGCTAAAATTTCTATTTCCAACCAGGTTTTAAATTTAAATTCATCTTCAAAAATTCTTCCCATTTCGGGAAGAGTATATCTCTCAATCATTTGTTTTCTCCAGGGTCATGTTTTTAGTTAAGGTTTTATTATCTCTAATAATGTCAACGGTTACAGTTTGGCCGGTTCTAAATTCCTGAAATACTCCGACTAAGGTCTGTTCGTTATTAATTACATAATTATCAATTTTAGTAATGATGTCACCAGTTTTTAATCCAGCTTTAGCTGCAGGAGAGTTACGAAGAACTTGTGTTATAATTACACCCCTTAGGTTATCAAGATTATAATATTTAGCAATTCCTTCATCAATTGATTGAATACGTAAACCAATGTTAAAATCTCGGTTAACTTTTCCGTTTGCTTTTAGTTCTGAAACTATCTTTTTTATTTTATTTACCGGAATTGCAAAACCTAATCCTATATTTCCTTGTACACCATTAGCTGTGTATATTAAAGTGTTCATACCGATTACATCACCGAGACTATTAACTAATGGTCCTCCACTGTTGCCTCCGTTTATTGCTGCGTCTGTTTGAATCATATTCAAATAATATCTGTCATTTATGGGTTCCAGGTTCATGCCTGTCGCACTAACTACTCCCACGGTAACTGTAGGATGGTCGTTAATTTCAAAAAGGCCGAAAGGATTTCCAAAAGCAATAACCCATTCACCAATCATTATATCATCAGAATTACCAAGTTTCATGTATGGTAGATTTGTTTCAT
>CAZRMA010000037.1:6516-15307 GCA_964600655.1 uncultured Ignavibacteriaceae bacterium | reverse complement strand
TTCCTGTTTTTTTTATCAAATACTTACCAAGATTTCTGTCAGGAGAAAACAATATAGGCTGATCTTGGGGTATCTGATTTATTATTTTTTCTGCGTTACTTGACGTACAAATAATATCACTCAAAGCTTTTACGGCTGCAGTACAATTAATATAAGATATTGCTAAATGCTTCGGATATTTTTCACGAAATGCTTTGAATAATGGGGCAGGACAGCTATCTGCAAGTGAACATCCCGCATCCAAGTCAGGTAAGAGTACTGTCTTATTTGGATTTAATATTTTTGCAGTTTCTGCCATAAAATGAACTCCAGCAAAAACTATTACGTCTGCGCTCGTTGTTTTTGCTTTTCGAGCCAATTCCAGGCTATCCCCTACAAAATCTGCCAAATCCTGTATTTCAGATTCTTGATAATAATGAGCGAGAATAATTGCATTTAATGTTTTTTTTAGTTTTTGTATTTCGTCTCTAATGTCTGTACCTACATTGCGATCAAAATCTATCATAATTACTCCGATTAATAATTTCAATACTTAATTATATGTCTCAAAAAAAATCACTATTTGTTATATTCCCGAAATGAGAAGACTTAAAGTGCTAAAATTTAACTAAAATAAATAGTAAGTACTGGCATTTCGATTGAATAATAGAGTTCAAATTAGAAATAATTTTAAGCAATAGCACCCTTCCTAAAAGACACACACACATAAATTGGTTCTGCCGATAGTATACCTCAAAACTATCGGCAGTTTTTATTTTAAATACATTTATTACTAATTATTGAATTAAATAAGTAAAAATATGAGCAATCAGAATAATAAAGGTAAAATTGTAACTGTAAAATTTACTTATAATATATAGTTATTACTTATTTCTCTTAAATAATGATTGGGATAGCAACTAAATCAATGGCACTTAAGTTGAAACATATTATCCGAAATAGAAAATAGTTTTAAGCATAGCACCCCTCCACAAAATGACACACAAACTGTCAGGCTCTTATGCCCTCAAGAGCCCGACAGTTTTCCTCTCTTTAAAAAAAAATAATCAAACTTCTGTTATTAATTTTAACCGGATTACTTAAATAATACTACTCATTTTTTCCAGCGCGTGAAAAATCAACTTATTACTTGCTTCAACATCGATTAATATTTTACCAATTCCCGCAATCAAAACAAATTTAATTTTCCCCTGCTTATTCTTCTTATCAGATTTCATAATCTGTAAAACTTTTTCTTTGTCAATTAATTTAAATTTACTATTCATTGTAATCTTTAAAGGTAATTCCAAAAAATTATTTAAATCAGTTTTATCAATTAATTTTAGTTTTTCCGAAAGGTAAAGTGCAGAAATTAAACCGGCTGCTACTGCCTCACCGTGCTTAATTTTAAAATTAAGTTCACTTTCAAAGGCATGTGCAAAAGTGTGACCTAAATTTAATATTTTCCTAAGTCCGGATTCTTTTTCATCCTGGGATACAACTGATGCTTTAATAGAAACCGATTTGGATATTATCTCACTGAGAACTTGAGGATCTTGTTCATATATTTTTTCAATATTTTCCTGAAGATATTGGAAAAAGTCTTTATCAGATAAATATGCATATTTAATAATCTCCCCTATTCCGGAAGTAATTTCAATTTTTGGCAAAGTTTTGAAAAATTGAGTATCTATAAAGACTAATTCAGGCTGATAAAAAGATCCGATCATATTTTTTTTATGATTAAAATTAATTCCCGTCTTACCACCCACAGAACTGTCAACAGCGGCAAGCAAAGTCGTCGGAATATGAATTAATCTTATTCCTCGCATAAAAGTTGAAGCAGCAAAACCAACTAAATCGCCGGTCACACCACCTCCAAAGGCAATAATAAGCGAGTCTCTTCCAAAATTATTCGTAAGCATGTACGAATGAATTTTTTTTAGTTCAGTATACGATTTAGTTTTTTCGCCAGGCTTTAACGGATAGATTTTATAGTCGGTAGATATTTCTGTTAAAGTATTAATTATCTGAGCTTTAAAGTTTTTAAGAACATTTTCATCAACTACCGCTAATACATTATTGGCATCTTGACTTATAAATTCATTAAGTTGTGATAGGATGGCATCCCCAATAAATATTTTATATGGATTATTCTTTAAGTATACCTTAATTTCTTTCACTTACGTTCTTTCTTAATTTGTTCCGAAAATAAATTGATTACAATTTTAGTGATTTTATCAACTGTCTCGCCAACAGATATACTATCTGTATTCACTCTTAAATCTGCTTGATCATAATATCTTTTTCTTTCAGCATAAATATCAGATATACGTTTAATGAATTCTTCCCGCTTTACTTCGGCTTCACTATTTGTCAATAACACTGGCCTATCACGTTTGTAGCGCAGCCTTTTATAAATTGAATCAAATGACGATTCCAAAAATATAATGGTTCCGTGAGATTTTAATATTTCTAAATTTGTATCGGAAACAATTGTTCCCCCTCCCAATGAGATTATAGCTTCATTGCCAATCGATACTTCTTTTAATGTTTCAGTTTCTAAATTCCTAAAAAACTTTTCACCTTTCTCTTCAAAAATTGTCCGAATTTTTTGTCCCGTTTTTTTTTCTATAAGCTGATCAAGATCATAAAAATCCCAACCAAGTGTATTAGCCAAAATGGGGCCAACCGTGCTTTTGCCCGAACCCATAAAACCGGTTAGATATACTAATTTATTCTTCATATAAATCAAAATTATTCAGATAGAAAAGTAAATACAAATGGATTAAAAATTAATATTAGCAGAAATTAAAATTGATATGTTAGTCCAGCAATAAACGTAACCCCATCGACATTTATTTTCGAATCAAAAGTTTCCTGAGCTAATGTTATAGTTCTTCCAAAGTAGTTAACTTGTTTCAAACTATATTTACTTTTAACTGTGAATTGCGGATCACGAAATTTCATTTCAGATCGAATTGAAACATTTTTTATAACCAAGTATTCCATTCCAATTGAAACCTGTATTCCAAAGGCTGCTTTTCTTTCAACATTACTAACTTCAACGTTACCAAATTTCCTAATATGTTTTCCCATATAATAAGCACCTCCCCCACCCATTAAAAATTTAAATTTTTCAGTAGAGAACGGCATTAAATAATGTATTGAAAACTCAATTGGTATTAATGCGAACCCGTCTTCAACCTCAATAGTTTCAGTGTTATTCCCTGAAAACACAGTTAAGTTTTTTCCAAATTCAGTATGTTCCATATACTCTGTGCTCAGACCTATAATAACTGCGTCATATAACCTATATCTTAATTCAAACGACGGATTAACAATATCTGTAAGCGGAAAAGAATTATTTCGTAGAATTTCATCTGATGAGTTTGGCGATAAATAAATTTTAGCACTTGTAGTATAAACAGCATTAATACTTAGGCTGAAACGATTTCCATTAAATTGGGCAAAAGCCGTTGCTGAAAAAAATAACAAAAAACATAAAACTATAAATTTATTCATTTAGCAAACTTTGATTAGAAATATTTATTTGTTTCAATGAAGTATATAAAACTTATTTAAAAATAAAAACCCCCAAAATTCAGTAATGAATATGGGGGTTATGACAAATCAAATAATTTTATTGCTGACTATAAAATTGATCCCTGTGGTCAACAATATCTGCATCTTTCTTTAAGTTCGCTAACCATTGATTAAGGAAGGTGCTTTTCTTTTCTTGTAAAATTTGATCGCGCAATGTATTTCTTTGTACATTATATGTTGTCGTATCAAATTTTGTCCTGCTTGTAACATCAATCAGATAATAGCCTCTAATTCCTTTTATAGGATCAGAAATTGAATTTAATTTTAATCTTAAAGCATTCTCGGTAAAAGCAAAGTCTCTGCCTACTGTGGGAACGTTTCCGGTAGGCTTAAATGAACCTGTTTCATTTACCACAACTTTTGAATTTATACTTTTAGCCTTATCTAAATCACCATTAATTTCTTTTTTAATTTTTTCAGCTTCTATTTGAGCTTTTTCGAATTTTTTTGATTGAATAACAAATGGTCTTATCGATTTTTTGACTTCGTCAAATGGTTTAATACCCTCTGAAATAATTTTGCTTACTTGAACAACCACATATCCTCGTGGTGTTTGATAAACAGGGCTGATTGAATTAACTCCATTGTCAAATGCGAATACCGCTACACGCTTGTTTATACCAATGCCTGTAATAGAAGGGGCATCTTTAACAAATGGAGGTGTATCCAGAACTTTATAATTATAAGACTCTGCGGCTTTATCAAAACCATCTTGATTAGCTAAATAAGCAAAATCACCGGCGGTATTGAATAAAGCATCTTTGGTTGTGGGTGAGGCTTTAATTGGTAATGTTAGTTTTTCTATAACAAAATTTCTGTCTGATTTCCCTGTAACTTTTACTATATGGTAACCAAAATTAGATTTAATTGGTTTCTGAACAACTCCAACTTTCCCATTAATTACAGCCTTTTCAAATTCCGGGACCATCATACCTTTACCAAACCATCCCAAATCTCCACCTTTAACAGCGCTTCCCGGGTCAGAGGAATTTTCTTTAGCCATTTTTGCAAAATCGGAACCATGGATAAGTTCGTTATATATCTTCATAGCTTCTTCATAATTTTTTTGGTCGCTACCCATTTTATTTATCAAAATATGTGAAGCTCGATATAAAACTTTTTTTGTAGGCACCGATGTAATATAGTTTATAAGTACATATCCTTGAGAGGTTAACACAGGTCCAACAACAGAATGTGGATTTGCTTTTAAAAGCTCTCCAGCAACTTCAGTTGATAGTGATGAAAGAGTTGCAGTATCTTTATTTACCGGCTCATCAGTATATATTTTTGCTGTATTGGCAAAAGTCAAAGTGTCACTTTTAAAATTATCTTTAATATTTTCAGCCATACTTTTAATAGTTAATGAATCATCTTTTGTAGGTATATCATAAAACATAACATATTTTAATTGTCTTTGTGGCTCAATTCTATACTTGTCAAGATTTTTATTATAGTAATCTTTCAAATCATCATCGGAAATATTAAGAATTGAATCAGGATAAGCATTTATAGGAACTAAAGCATATTTTGAATCAATAGTGGTATTTGCATCTTTAAATTTTCTTATAATATCATCTTCGCTAATTGTAATGGACGCAGTAACTAAACTTTGGAGTTTTTGACTTAGTTGATTTTGACGTACATACTCTTCCGCATTTATAAGGGCTTCTTTATTTTGAGGATTAAATATTGCCTGCTGATATGCTTCTTTATTAAATTTTCCTGTAGAATCAATAAAATTTCTTTTTAAAAAATCAGGCGGATTATCACTAAGGATAATGTTTCTCACCTCGTCATCAGATACATGAATGTTAAACTTATTAAATTCCTGTTGAATCAATGTTTGTACAACCACAGCATCCCAAACTTGATCTCTAAATTGTTCGGTATTTTCATCTTCAACATCTCTCCCGGATTGTGATTTACGATTCTGCCTCTCACGATCCAAAGCATTGGAAAATTCTTGGTAGGTGATATTGTCGCCATTTACCGAACCAACATTATTTGATCTTCCACCTAAAGCAGACATAATATTTGAATCAGACATAACCATGAACAGTACAAAAATTGCCCCCACTGTAAGTATAAATGCAGGTGCTAAGCTTCTCATCTTGGCCATCATAGCCATAATTTTTAGTTCTCCAGATTAGAATTAATATTTAATTTAAGATGTTAAAAATAGATACATACTCTTAAAAAAGCAATGAAATTACAATTTGATTTTACTGGTAATATGGAAGGACTTTTAGTTAAAATATTTCAAAGCACAGAAATTTACTATAAATATTATTATGGTACTGTTTATTATTTTGGTTAAAAGGTGTAAATTGAATTGGAAAGACATCAATTTTATTATAAATACTTTTTAAGAGGGTAAAATGTCAGGTAACAATGAATTCCTCAAATACGTACCGATATTTGCTGAATTAGATGACAAAACACTTGATCAAATTTCAAGTCTAGGTATAAGAAAAAATTTTACAAAAGACTCTGTAGTTTTATTTGAACATGAGGCAGGATCTGCTCTATTCGTCATTGTTTCTGGAAAGGTTAAAATTTCCAGGGTTAGTGATGATGGGAAAGAAGTCATACTCACTATTTTAGGAGAATCAGACTTTTTTGGTGAAATGGCAATTCTCGATGGGGCTACTAGGTCAGCAAATGTTACATCAATGGATGATTCTGAAATATTTATTATTCAAAGAAGTGAATTTTTAGACCTGTTGTATCGTCATCCAGAAGTATCAGTAGCTTTATTGCAGGAACTTACTAGAAGGCTACGAGGTGCTGATATGAAAATTAAATCTCTATCATTAAAAGATGCTGAAGGAAAGGTTGCTACAGTCATTTTACAGCTTGCCGATGATATTGGAATGATTAAACAAGGAACTGTTGAAATTGAAAAACTTCCTTATCAGCACGACTTGGCGAATATGGCTGGGACTTCTAGAGAAACGATATCGCGTACTTTACATTCATTTGCAAAAAAAGGTTTTGTTGAACTAGATGGTTCACGGCTAAGAATTATTGATTACGAAAAATTTAAGGAATTGTTTAGCTAGTGAGAATAAAAATATGAACCCAAAAGTTGATCTCCATTTGCATACTAATCACTCTGATGGATTCTACTCCCCTTCACAACTGATTAAGAAAGTGAAACAGGAAGGTATTGATTGTATTAGCATTACGGATCATGACAGTGTTTCAGCAATTGATGAGGCTACTTCAATAGGTATAGGACTGGGTGTAGAAGTAATTCCAGGTGTTGAAATAAGTTCCGATGTTAAAGACAGAGAAATACATATTCTAGGATATTTTGTTGAACCAGATAATTCCGAATTAGAGAGATATTTAATTTTTTTTAGGGAAGAAAGGATTAAAAGAGCGGAACGAATTGTTATTAAAATTAATAATTTGGGAATGCCGTTAAAAATAAATGACGTTTTAGACTTAGCTAAAAACTCCGCAGTTGGAAGACCTCATATAGCTCAAGCAATGTTAGCGAAAGGATTTGTTAATTCATATTATGAAGCATTCAACAAATATCTTGGAAATGATGGTCCGGCATATGAAAGAAAAGTTCATGTATCTCCTAAAAGTGCATTCAAAATTATTAATGATGCCGGGGGTCTTTCGTTTATAGCTCATCCCGGATATATAGAAGAGGATTTACTTAAGGATCTTATTGATGCCGGGGTAGACGGTGTTGAAGTAATTCATCCTTCCCTTTCTGCACAGCAGTCAAAATTTTACAAAGGTATCACAAGTGAATATTTTCTACTACAATCAGGCGGTTCTGATTTTCACGGCGGGAAAAGAGAGGATGAAAAAAATTTGGGAAAGTTTTTCACGTCGTACTCAGTTGTAGAAGCAATGCGCAAAAGACTAATGAAAAATTCTGCATAATAATTCAAATCAAACATTATTTTTAAAAATGAAATTAATTGAAGGAAACTTAAAAGCATCCAAGTTAAATGTTGCAATAGTTGCCAGCAAATTTAATGAGTATATCACTCAAAAATTACTGGACGGAGCTATTGATTGTTTAATGCATAATGGAGTGCTCGACCAAAACATTACTATACTGAAAGTACCGGTTGCATTTGTAATCCCTTTGATTGCAGATAAACTTGCTGCGACAAAAAAATATAATTGCATCATTTGTTTAGGGGCAGTTATTCGTGGAGCAACTCCTCATTTTGATTATGTTGCCGGTAGTGCCAGCACTGGAATTGCTCAAACATCTTTAAAACATTCAATACCGGTTTCTTTCGGCATTCTAACAACAGATACAATAGAACAAGCGTTAGAACGAGCAGGTAATAAATCTGACAATAAAGGGTGGAACGCAGCAAGCACTGCAATCGAAATGGCCACTTTGATTCAACAACTATAGCCTATTAAAACGACGATTATTATTTAACATAAACCTTTATTAGCCTTGCTGATAAGGAGCTAATTTTATACTTTTTCGTAATCAAAAAAATGTTAAATTTATTTGCTATTTAAATTAGAAAATAATCCGAAGAAGAGGTAAGAATAAAAATCTTTTTACTTTTAGTTTATATAGAAAATTTTTTAGGAAAAATTAAATGAAAAAAAAGATAGTATTATTTTACCTCCTTATCTTTCCTGTTTCAACAATATTTTCCCAGCAAGCCACAAACTGGCATAATTATACTGATATGAAAAATATCAGAGGAGTGAAAACTGGGGAAAATGGATTTTGGGCTGCTAGTGGAGGGGGCGCTTTTTTTTATAATTCTTTATCAGATTCTTTTAACATTTTAACCAAGGCGGAAGGTTTAAATGGAGGCTCATTAACAGCAATAACTGTCGGTAAAAACGGGAATGTTTGGTTTGGCAGTGCAAATGGAATCATTGATGTTTATAGTCCGAAAACTAAAAATATAAACTCTATACTTGACATCTTTAATAATGATGAAAGAACTCAAAAAAGTATAAATTCACTTCTCTCTATAGGAGATACAATATTTGCCGCAACTGATTTTGGAATTTCGCTGATTAATCCGAAAGACCTAACTTTTTATGATACATATTTTAAATTTGGAAATCTCTCAGCATATATTCCAATAAATAGCATGACTATTACAAATAAAATTTATGCTTGCACTGATTTAGGTGTGGTCATACAAAAGGAAGACGCTAAAAATCTCTCTGCTCCTGAGTCATGGGATGTTTATAC
>CAZRMA010000037.1:0-6416 GCA_964600655.1 uncultured Ignavibacteriaceae bacterium | reverse complement strand
ATCTTCAATTCACAAATAACGATCAGTAAACTTGAAATCTTGAACGGAAATGAACTTCTTGCGGCAACTCCAGATGGAGTCATGAACATCAATACCGGGAAATTGTATTTTCCCAATGGCCCTGAAGCAAATCAATTCCCTGCATTAAGTGTTGACAATAATGGTACTTTGTGGTCTGCTAGCGGAAAAGATGGACAAGGCGTTGGTTTCTATAAGTTCGACGGTGAGAAGTGGACAAATTATAACACAGCAAATACATCCATTCTTCCGCAGAATGATTACTACTCAGTTTATTGTGCACCTGATAATACTACATATGTTGGAAATTGGGGATATGGATTTGCGAGAATTAAAAATGATAATATATCAATATTCACAGCCTCAAACACTGAACTAAAAGGAATATCAAAAAATCCAAATTTTCTTGTAATTACTGGGTTTGGAACGGATTCAAAAGGCAATAGTTGGATTTTAAATTACTCCGCTGCTGATAGAAATACCCTAAGTGCACTTTCACCTGATAGTACTTGGTATTTATTTAACATCCCGGCGGCTAATAGAGTTTTAGATCAGCAATACACATTAGTTGTTGATCCATATGATACTAAATGGTATATATCTAAGGATGCTGGCCAACAAGGACTATTTTATTTTAATGAGAACAACACACTTAAAGATGGTAACGATGATATATCCGGACTCTTGACTACATCAAGCGGGCTAAATACTAATACTATTACATCGGTTGTAGTTGATAGAAGAGGTGATGTTTGGGTGGGAACAAGTTTAGGTGTGAATGTAATTACTCAAACTTATACAATTCCAACTGGCAAACCCCAATTAAGTATATCTTCTCTCTTTACTTTGAGGCAGCAATCAATAAATTGCATGGCAGTTGATCCTTTGAACCAGAAATGGATTGGAACTAATGAAGGACTCTTGCATGTCTCTTCGGACGGAACTTCACTAATAGAAGCATTTACTGCTAAGAACAGTCCTCTGCTCGCTGATATTATTAGAAGCATTGCCATAGATCCGAATTCCGGGACTGTATATGTTGGGACAGATAATGGTTTAACTTCTTTCGAAACTCCTTCTGTAATGCCCAAAGAATCTTTTGACGGATTATTCATTTATCCAAATCCTTATATCCTAAGAAATGATGGGAAATATTTAACCATCGATGGTTTAATTCGCGATTCGGATTTAAAGATCCTAACTATCGGTGGAAAATTAGTTGCAGAGTTTTCCTCTCCCGGAGGAAGAATTGCAACGTGGGATGGCAAGGATTTAAATGGAAACTTAGTTAGCAGCGGTATTTATCTTGTAGTTGCTTATGATAAAGATGGGAATAGTGTAACTTCCGGTAAAATTGCTATACTTCACGAATAGATTGATTAAAAATTAATGATTGACCTTGCCAATATTTCACTTCAATTCAGCGGCAAATATTTATTTAGAGACATTAACTTTAAAATAAATGCTGGTGATAAAATTTCCTTAGTTGGGGCAAACGGAACCGGTAAATCTTCTATCCTCAAGATCATCAACGGAGAACTTCAGCCTGAAAGCGGCAAAGTGCTGATGCAGAAGAATGTAAGCATTGGTTATTTACCTCAAGAAAATGTAACACATCTTGATAAAACTTTATTTGAAGAAGCCAAATCTGCATTAAGCGATATTACTTCACTTCAACACAAAGAAAAAGAAATAACCGATAAACTTTCGGATCAATCAATTGATACGGTGTTAAGAGATGATTTAATAAATCAGCTTGGTGAGGTCCACCACCGTCTTGAAGAGCTCGGTTCTTACAGCATTGAGGCTAATATTGAAAAAATACTTATCGGCCTTGGATTTGAGGAAAGTGATTTTGAAAGGCAGACAAATCAATTTTCCGGCGGTTGGCAAATGCGAATTGCGCTTGCAAAAATTTTAATTTCACAAAATGATATTTTGTTATTGGATGAACCGACAAATCATTTAGATTTTGATTCGCTTGAATGGTTAATTAATTTCTTAAAAAATTATAGGGGCTCGCTCTTAATTGTTTCTCACGATAAACACTTTGTTAATGAAGTAACAAATAAAACTTTAGAAATTTATCTTACAAAGTTTAATTCTTTTAACGGCAACTATGATGCATTTCTAAAATATAAAGAAGAGAGAGATCAGCTAGCAGAAAATACTTTTATACAACAGCAAAAGAAAATTAAAGAAACTGAAAAATTCATTGAAAGATTCAGATATAAAGCAACCAAAGCGAAGCAGGTTCAAAGTAGAATAAAGCAGCTTGAAAAAGTCGAGTTAATTCAGCTTCCTGAAAATAAGTCCGAGATTGATTTAAAATTTCCCGAACCGCCTCAAAGCGGCAGAATTAATATTGAACTAAAATCAGTCGCTAAATTTTATGATGACAAAAAAGTTTTTGAAAATTTAGATTTCCAAATTGAACGGGGAGAGAAAATTGCATTTGTAGGCCCGAATGGTTCGGGAAAATCTACATTAGCAAAAATTATTTCAGGAATAATCGGAATTACTAAAGGTGAAAGAATTGTTGGTCATAATACAATCATTTCATATTATGCTCAAGATGTGGCAGATAATCTTAATCCTGATTTGGATATAATTGAAAGTGTAGATGGTATTGCTGAAAATAAAACAATTGGGCAGTTGAGATCAATCTTAGGATCTTTTCTTTTTAGCGGTGATGATGTTTTCAAAAAAGTTGGTGTTTTATCCGGCGGCGAAAAAAGTCGTGTTGCTTTAGCAAGAATATTACTTACAAAATCTAACTTGATTGTATTGGATGAGCCTACAAACCATCTCGATATTTCATCAAAAAATATTTTGCAAAAAGCTTTAGTTGATTTCAAAGGTTCGTTGGTTTTAGTCTCTCATGATGTAGATTTTCTCATGCCGATAGTTGATAAAGTTGTCGAAATAAGAAAAAAATCATTTAAGATCTTTTTAGGCGGTATTGATGATTATCTCTATAAAAGACAGCAAATAATTGAAACTGAAAAAAGCAGTGCTATTAAAAGCCAAACAGTTTCAGACTCTATTTCTAGGAAAGAACAGAAGAGAATTGAAGCCGAGCAGAGACAAAAAAAATATTTGGCTACTAAAGATGTTATTAAAAAGATAGGCGCATTAGAAGAAAAAATTGATAAGCTTGAAAAGAAACAAAAAGAACTTGAGAAAAATTTAGCCGAAGAAAAATTTTATAGCGATCCTCTTCTGCTAAAAGAAATGACAGCCAATTATAATCGGATTAAATTTGAATTAGAAAACACCGTTGAAGAATGGCATAAACAATCTGAACAATTAGCAAAAATAGAAAGTCAATTCACCTAAACTTTAATTCCTAAAAATTCTTCAGCCAATGCAATCCCGCCGAATAAAGCAGCATCATCTCCAAGTTTTGTAGAAATAATTTTTAGCCCTTTAGCTGAATCCTTAAGTACAAATTCATTAAATGATTCTTTTATTTTGGGCATCATAAAATGATTTAATGCTTCAACTAATCCCCCACCCAAAACAATAGTGTCAAAATTTAAAAGATTGGTAATGCTTGCAAGTACAGTTCCTACTGTCGTACACGCTTCTGAAATATGCTTCACAACTATTTTATCATTTTTTTTGACAGCATTTGCTAATACTTTGCTTTTTATTTTTTCACTGCGTTTAATCACTTTTGAAAGAGGACTTTTTTTACCGGATTTTATATCTGCTCTTATTTTCTTTTCAATTGCGGTACGGCTTGCGACAGCTTCAAAACATCCTTTTCGGCCGCAGCCACATATCGGACCTTTATCCACAATATGCATATGCCCAATTTCTCCGGCAACATAATTTAACCCTCGATAGATTTTACCTTCGAAAATTAAAGCGCCGCCGATTCCAGTTCCAATAAAAACAACCAAAACATTTTTCGATTTTTCACTTAACTCAAATTTTTGAATGCCAAGCGCTGCAACATTTACATCGTTTTCAATTAAAACCGGATAAGCAGTTAAGGCTTGTAGATTTTCTTTGATTGCTAAATTTCTAATTCCAAGGTTAGGTGCCAAACCAATTCTGCCTTTATAAGGGTCAACTGAACCTGGAATTCCTAAAGTTACCGCTTTAACATTTCCGGGATTTATATTTGATACTTGAATTGTTTCATTAATAATTTCAGCTAAAGTTTTTACATAGGCTCTAGCTGTCGAGTTTGATTTTGTCGGTTTCTTAATGCTCTGGATAATTCCATTTTCGGAATTAATGAGTGAAGATAAAATTTTTGTTCCACCCATATCTATACTAACAATATATTTCTTCTCCAGAACTACCTCCCTAATTAAGATGATTATTTATTGCTTGAAAAAATTATGAATATATTTTTTTAATGCCAAATGTAAAGTCGGTAAAAATTGTGATTTAAATATAAATAAGCGTACAATAGACCAGATTGTTTATAAAAAACAGAATATCTAACTTTGATAAATGGAAAAAGTTAAACCGTTAAAAAAATTTGGCCAGAACTATCTTTTCGACAAGAACATTCTCGATAAAATTATTGATGAAATTGCACCGCTTGAAAATGACAACATTATTGAAATCGGACCTGGAACGGGTTCGTTAACTGAAAAATTAATTACTAAAGTAAATAATCTAACCGCAATAGAAATAGATTCCCGCGTTATTGAAAATTTAAAAACCAGATTCCCCTCCTTAAATGTAATCCATAAAGATTTTTTAAAAATTGATCTGAATGATTTTGCATCTGATAATAGTAAACTTCGTATAGTCGGAAATATTCCTTATAATCTTACATCGCCCATTATTTTTTCTATGATACAAAATATTGGAATCTTAAAAGATTCAGTTTTAATGGTTCAACTTGAGGTCGCAAAAAGAATGACGGCAAAAAAAGGGACAAAAGATTACGGTATTTTATCGGTTCTTCTTGATTATTTTGCTACTGTAAATTTGTGTTTCAAAGTTTCTCCGAATGTTTTTTATCCGAAGCCTAAAGTCTACTCATCAGTTATTCATATATATTTTGATAAAAAAATGGATTTTGAAATAGATGATAATATATTTATAAAGTTAGTAAAGGCTTCTTTCGGTAATAGAAGAAAAACAATAAAAAATTCGCTAAGTAATAGTATATTTGGAAACATAGATTTTTCAAAAACAGAAATTGATCTATCATTGCGTGCGGAACAATTGGAAACTGAAGATTTCATTTCACTTGCAAAGCACACCCAAGCATATTTACAAAATTTCGATAAAAAAATTATTGAGTAATATAATAATGTTCGTTTAATGCACCAGTTAAAATCATTTCTACATAACCTCAAAGCTTACGATTTAGTTGTAGTAGTTTTTTTCACTTTTCTAACTACCATAAACATAATTTTTCATTCAAGAATCGAGTTGTGGTTAAATCTGATAATCTTGAATTTATTTGTAATTACTTTTGCTTTTTTTCTTGCTTTCATGGAAGAGAAATTTAAAAATAAATTTTGGGTCTCAGTTCACTACTGGTACATAGCGCCGCTGATTTTAGTAACATTCAAAGAACTTAATTTTTTAATCAGGCCTATCAGAGTAACAGATTATGATTTGCTATTTATTAAAATTGACAGATTTATTTTACATACAGATCCCACAAGATTCTTAGCACAATTATCTTTTCCGCTTTTAACGGAAGTCTTACAAATAATTTACGGAATGTTTTATTTCCTACCGATAATTCTGGCTATAGCGTTATTAAGAAAGAAAAGATATGTAGCCATGGATTATGCAGTTTTCATTGTCATTTACGGATTCTATTTATCATATCTTGGATATTTTGCATTGCCCGGAATTGGTCCTAGATTTACGCTTCATAATTTTGCTAATATCAATAATGATTTGCCAGGATTATTTTTAACTAATTTTGTACGTGAAATGGTTAATTTAGGTGAATCGCTAACGGCTAATACTCCGAATCCAGCTGCAGTAGTTCAGCGAGATGTTTTTCCGAGCGGACATACGATGCTAACATTAATTGTCATGTATTTGTCGGTAAAATTAAAAAGCCGTTCAAAATATTTTCTTGTCCCAGTTGGGACATTATTAATTTTTTCGACTGTTTACCTATGGTATCATTATGTGATTGATTTGGTCGGAGGAGCTTTGCTAATGATTTTTTGTGTATGGTCCGGGAAATATATTTTTAATTGGTGGCGAAGAAAAGTTGGTAAACCGGAATTCGAATACGGAAAATATTAATCTTAAAAATGTATTTAACAATTTTAAATTAAAATGGCTGCAATCAATACAGATAAAAAAAATCAAGTAAAAAATATTTTTGATTCAATCGCATTTAAATATGATTTTTTAAATCATCTTTTAAGTTTCGGTATCGATAAATATTGGCGTAA
>CAZRMA010000036.1:0-15611 GCA_964600655.1 uncultured Ignavibacteriaceae bacterium | reverse complement strand
GGTTTATTTTCCGATGCTAATTCTGAAGGTGATTCTACTGATATTTTTCCCCCATGACGCTCAATAATTTGTTTAACAATTGAAAGGCCCAAACCGGCGCCTTCAATCATTTTCTCTTTGATATTCGATGCTCTGTAAAAATCCTTAAAAATATTTTGAATATCATTTTTAGGAATACCGATGCCTGTATCGCAAATTTTAATGCATGTGTTTTTATCATCGGAATATAATGTAACTAGAATTTTTCCTTCGCGGCCCGTATATTTTATTGCATTCCCGATTAAGTTGGATAACGCAATCTCTAATAAAAATGTATCTCCATTAATATTGTCTTTTGATTTCCTCTTATCTAAAATATCAAGTTTTATATCTTTTTCTTTAATATGTACTTTTTGCTTTTTGTAGATGGAAAGAAGCAACGGTTGCAAGTCCACCTTTTCGGTAGCTATTTCATCGAGCAATCTTAATCTTGAAATTTTCAAAATATTATTTGTCAGTTCAATAGCGTCCCTGCCTCTGATTTTTGCTCTTAATAATTTGTCTTCAACTATTTTAGAAATTGGGCCAACATATTTATCCAATATTATTTCAATGTAAGATTGCATGGCAGAAAGCGGAGATTTAATCTCATGCATAACGGCCATAACATATTTTTGTTTTTCCTTTTCAGCTTTCTTAAGCTGCTCTAATGAATCATAAAGTTTCTCTTCCAATTTATATAACTGACGTGTAATCCTATTTACAAGCAATACACTAATCAGCATAACGAAAGAAAATGTTGATAAAACAAAAACCAGATATTTTAAATTATATGCAAGAGAATAATCATGTAAACCTTGGATGTGGTATGATGGAATTAGTTGAGTGTAAATTCCAATTACTAATCCAGAAAAAATAATAATTATAAATCCAGCTATTGAATAAATAACGTAGCCAGGTAAAATTAAGCTACCGATTACCATGTGAAAAATAAAAAGCATGTAAAGAGGTGTTTCTATACCGCCTGTATAGTATATTAAAAATGTTAAGACGATTAAGTCTATCGTTATTTGCACTAAAGAAAAGTGAAGCGGGTTAAATCCCTCAGGGCCGCATTTAAGAAACTTCCTTACCCAGTTTAGAATAATGTTATAAATTAAAATTGAAGAAGTAATTATTATTAGTGCGCTAAGTTGCGTCTTTGAATAATTGAATTCAAAAAACAACTCTGTTAAAACAATAAATGCAGTAAGCATGAGAACCGCGCCGTACCTAAGTTTTATAAACCATAAGTTTCTCCGGCGGATGGTTTCCCAAAAAGCCTCGTAGTGAGTTGCCCAAGATGGTATTAAATTTATCATTATTCCCCCAGACATCTTTCTATTCAATTAGCAATTGCTATAAAAAAAGTCTGAAAATATTTGGGGCGATTAAAAATAAATTATTATGTCACACTGAGCTTGTCGAAGTGTGGATTGTCAGTCTTCGACAAGCCTGCCTTTGCCGAAACGGCTTCGTGCAGGCAGGCTCAAACTGACAGAATTCATACTCGACCCACTTCAAATGATTCTTAATCAGCCCCCACTTAATAAAAATACTACTGCAATAATGTAATAAAATTTACTCTCTTTTAGGAGATAAATTTACCACGCTTTGTATAATGAGTGTGCAGCAGTTTATGCGAAAGTTCACCGCATGGGCCATCTGTTAAAAACTTTTCATAAATATATTTTACATGAGGATTATCATGTGATTTTCTAATCGGTAATGATTCTTCCTCTGCATAAATTGCTTGTGCACGTTTTTTTCTTATTTCTTCAGAGGTTGGAATAGGCTGTCCACCACCGCCAAGGCAGCCCCCGGGACAAGCCATTATTTCAACAAAGTGAACATCATTCAATTCACCGTTTCTTAACATTTCCATAACTTTTTTTGCGTTGGCTGTTCCGTGTGCAACAACAAATTTTAAATTCACACCTTCGAGAAATTTATATTCATCAACACAATTTTCTAATTTTACAGAAGCCTGCTTAACACCTTCAAATCCGCGGCAAGGTTCGATAACTAAATTTTCAAATGGAACCTGCCTTCCTGTAACGAGCTCATAAGCCGTTCTTAACGCTGCTTCCATTACTCCGCCAGTTGCACCAAATATTAAACCGGCACCTGAAGCATCGCCAAACGGATCATCAAAATGTGACTTCGGCATTTCAGGTAGATATATTCCGGCTTCTTTAATCATCTTTGCCATTTCGCGGGTTGTTAATCCATAATCAACATCTTTAAATCCTGAATCAACCATTTCTGGTCTATTGCATTCGAACTTCTTTGCAGAGCAAGGCATCAAAGCAACTGTAACAATATCAGCAGGATTAATGTCTTCTTCTTTTGCATAGAAAGTTTTTATCACAGCACCAAACATCTGCTGTGGCGATTTTGCAGTTGAAAGGTAATCTAAATATTCAGGGTAAAAATGTTCTATAAATTTTACCCATCCTGGAGAGCATGAAGTAAACTGCGGCAGCTTAACAGATTCATCTTTATCTACCAAAGTTTTTTTTAATCTATTTAATAACTCGGTTCCCTCTTCCATTATTGTTAAATCAGCAGTGAAGTTAGTATCAAATACTTTATCGAATCCTATTCTTCTTAAAGCAGTGTTCATCTCTCCGGTAAAAGATTTGCCGGCTTCATAACCAAACTCTTCACCAATTGCAGCTCGAGGAGAAGGTGCGGTTTGAATTACTACATGCTTATTAGGATCATCTATTGCTGCCCAGATTTCATCTGACGGATCATTAGCTCTTAAAGCACCAGTTGGACATCTGTTTATACATTGTCCGCAATTAATACAAATTACTTCGGCTAATGATTTATCGAAGAAAGTTCCGATATGAGTTTCATGCCCGCGGTCAATTGCCTCCAATACACCAACTTCCTGAAGATCGATACAGGTTCTCACGCATCGTTTACAGAGCACGCACTTGCTCATATCTCTTACAACAGATGCAGAAGATTTATCAGTTTCATATTGCGGTTTTTCAACATGCCCGAATGTATAACTATCAACTCCGTATTCTTTTGCCAAAGATTGTAATTCACAATTACTATTTCTAAAGCATGAATAACATTCACCGTAATGTTCGCTCAGAAGAAGATCAATAATATGCCTTCTTGCTTTACGAACCATTGGTGTTGAAGTATGAATTTTAATCGGCGAAGTAATTGGAAACGAACAGGCAGTTTGAAGTGTGCGCATGCCTTCAACATCAACAACGCAAATACGGCATACACCAGCGATACATAAATCCTCATGATGACATAAAGTTGGTATATGAATTTGATTTTGCTTGCATGCTTCCAAAATAGTTGTGCCTAATGGAACAGAAACCTTTTTCTCGTTTATTTGCACTGAAACTGTTCCGCCAATCATTGTTGTGTCTGCAGGCTTTTCAACTGTAAAAGGCTGTTGACTTATTGGTGCTCTTGACTGATCATGCTTTCCCATTTGTGCCTCCCTTTCCGTTCGATTTGAAAATTTCATCTTTAAAGTTTTCCAGTATTGAAATAAACGAATTTGGGCTTGACTGCCCCAAACCGCATTTAGAAGCTACCTGCATTGTTCTGCCAAGCTCTTTTAAATTATTTATGTATGAAAAAGTGAAGTTTCCACTTTCAATCATATTAATTCCCTCCAGCAGCTTAGTATTTCCAATTCTGCAAGGCGTACATTGTCCGCAAGATTCTTCAACAAAAAACTCCAAAAAGTTTTTTAGAACTTTCAACATATTTCTACTTTCATTGAAAATAATAATTGAGCCGCCGGTTGCTGCATCTTCGTAAGCCAATTTTCTATCAAACTGAGATTTTGGCAAACAATTACCTGATGCTCCGCCAACTTGTACAGCCTTAGTATTATTGGCTTCAACAATTTTTAGTAGTTCATTCACAGTTGTTCCCCAGGGCAATTCATAAACTCCGGGTTTTTCACAATCGCCTGAAACAGAAAATAATTTTGAGCCGGTTGATTTATTTGTCCCATGCTCTTTAAACCATTCGCCGCCTTTTGTAATTATATGCGGTACTGATGCAAGAGTTTCAACATTATTAACAACAGTCGGACAGCCCATGTATCCGGTATCAACTGGATAAGGCGGACGGTTTCTCGGTTCACCGCGACAGCCTTCCAAAGATTCAATTAGCGCAGTTTCTTCACCGCAAACATATGAGCCCGAACCTAATCTTATTTCTATATCAAAATTGAAATCTGTTTTACCTAAAATATTATTCCCTAACAGATTTTCTTTTCGCATCATCTGAATATAATCTTCCAAAGACTTTAACATATACTCGTATTCACCTCGAAGATAAACTAACCCTTTTTTTGCACCTATTGTAAATCCACCGACTACCATACCTTCAAAAACTAATTCGGGGTACTCCAATAACAGAACTCTATCTTTAAATGTACCGGGCTCGCCTTCATCAGCGTTGCAAACAATATATTTTTCTTTAGCAATTGAAGCAGCCGTCAGCATCCATTTCGTAGCTGTCGGAAAGCCAGCGCCGCCTCTTCCTTTTAACCCGGCAGTTTTTAATTCAAAAAGAATATCTTCTCTTCCAATCTCTAATGCTTTTTTTACACCTTCGCCGGAAGCGTACTTTGAGAATATAACTGGACCGCTCCTGGTTTTAGGTTTTTCAATTGATACTTCCATTTTAAATTCCTATTTAATTTCATTTAAAATTTTTACTGCTTTTTCCGGGTCAAGTTTCGTGTAGACCCTCTCATTTACGATCATTGCAGGGCCTTGATCGCACATTCCAAGACAATTAGTGAATTCCAATGAAATGCGGTTATCTTTTGTAGTCTCTCCAAACTTTATCCCAAGTTCTCTCTCGATTGCCGACTTAACGTTTTCTTTATTCTTCATATCACATGAAATTGTCTGACATAGCCTGACAATGTTTCTTCCCTGAGACTTTGAGTGAAGAAACGAATAAAAGGAAATTACACTATAAACTTCAACGGGATGAATATTCATCAACCGTGCAATTTCCTGCTGTGCAAAATCAGAAATGTATTTATGTTTCCGCTGAACTGCCTGCAGAATTTGAAGGAGAGAAGAACGCTGCGCACCATAAGTTTTTACTAATTCTTCTATTTCATCAGACAAAGCATTTTTTTCTAATACTAGCATTTCATCCCTCCTGTTGAATGTGTAATAATTTTTCAACTTTTTGAATTAGCTGGTCGGGCGAAATTGGTTTTTCGACAAAGTCGTCAACCGGTACAATTTCACTTACTCCGAAATCCATTCCTGTTGTTTTTGAAACAGATGTGTACATTAAAATTGGAGTATTTATATTTTCTTTCCTGAATTTTTGTGCAAGGAAGAAACCATCATCCGGTTCATTCATCATTACATCCAGGATGATTAAATCGGGGGATTTGTCTTTTACAATCTTGTATCCGTCAATTGGATTCGTGGCGGAAATTACTTCATATCCTTTTGAAGTTAATACTAACCTGCTTGCGTCAATTATATCGGGGTCATCATCTATAATAGCTATTCTATACATACTGTGCCCTTACTTATTATTTTTAAATGTAGTTAATTAATCGTGTTTTTATTCAGCCTTTTTCTTGTTGTACAGAAACGGCAAATAAACTCTTATTTTTGTTCCTTTACTAAATTGGCTTTCAACTTCTATTTTGCCTGAGTATGAATCAATAATTCTTTTTACAATTGTTAAACCTAAGCCGGTTCCACTTATATCTTTAGTTAGTTCGTTTTTCGCACGGTAGAATTCATTGAAAAGTTTTTCAACTTCATTAGCCTTTAGCCCTATACCACTATCAGCAATTTCAATAGTTAAATATGATTCGCTTGAACTGAAGTTGATACAAATTTTACCGCCCTGCTTGTTATACTTAATAGCGTTACTGATTAAATTTGTTAACACTTGAGTTATTTCTTCATGGTCGGCTTTTAAAATAAACTGATTACATTCATGGTTAATTTCAACAAAAATATTCTTTGATTTAATTTCATAACTAAATAATTCAATAATATTTTCTATCACTTCTTTTATATTAATGTCTTTTAATTCTCTTTGAGCATTTTTCATTTCAATTCTGGAAATATCAAGAAGATCGTTTACCATTTTAAGCAAGCCATCCAGCCTTACTTTGGATCTATCTATAAATTTTTTCCTGTCATCATTTTTAAGATTAATCGACTCATCATTTAATAATCTCAGGTAACCGTATACTGCCGCAATTGGTGCCTTCAGCTCGTGTGACACCATTGAAACAAATTGCGATTTTAGAAATTCTATCTTTTTTAATTCTGTTATATCCCGTAATACAACAACAACTCCAGCAAATGAACCATGCGGGTGTGTAATGGATGATGCTGTAGCTTCAATATAAAATTCATGGTTTGGTTTTAATTCAATCTGAACTGAAAATGATTTTGTAATTTGTCCGGAAGCAAATAAAAATTTATTAATTATTTCCGCAATCTTTGGGTGTAGCTTTTCAATAATATTTTCTTCAATCTTTATTTCATTTAACTCAAGGTATTTTAATGCGGCAGGATTAAAAAGAACAGTTTCACCCTCTTTGTTAAATACCACAACTCCATTTGTAATTGAATTAATTATAGTATTCAACCGGGTTTTTTCAAATGCGATTTCAAGCAGCTTGTCTTCTCTTTCTTTTTTTAATCTTTCAGTTTCCAGAGTTAACAATCTTTTATCATAACCTCTTTGAAGATTTTCTAAAAGCTCTTCAGGGGTAAATGGCTTTGGGATATAACTGAACGCACCAACTTTTGTAGATTCAATCGCAGTATCGTAACTCGCATATGCAGTTGCTATAAAGCATATTGTATTAGGATATTTATTCAGAATTTCTTTCAATACCGAAATACCGTCAATATCCGGCATCTTTAAATCAATAATTGCAAAATCGAATTCATTGTTGGTTCCTAAATTAATTCCCTCGGTTCCATTATCGGCAGTTTGAACTTCATATCCTTCACGCTCTAATAATCTCTTTGCACCTGTGCGTAGGCCTTTTTCATCATCAATAATTAAAACCCTAGGTTTTATTTGGTTGTTTGTTTCAATTGTTTGCATCTAATTAAGAAACTTTTTCGGTATTGTGAGTTAAATAATAATTCTCAATTTTTTGAATCAGGTCTTCAATTACGACGGGTTTATTTATAATCTCATCGCATCTTATCCACTCTTTTTCTTCGTCTGTTGATGCCCCAAATTTGTAACCAGTTAAATATGTAGCGGATGTTAGAATATAAACCGGGATGTTCATCCCGTGCTTGTCTTTTTTAATTTTATAGCTAAGAATAAATCCTGAATCGTGTTCTTCCATAATTAAATCAACAACTGCGGCATCAGGTTTTTCTTTTAAGAATAACTGCCAGCCTTGCTCTGCATTTGAGGCTGTGATTACAACATATTCCTTTGCTTCAAGTAGCAACTTGTTTTGTTCAATAAGATCGACATCATCATCAACTAATAATATTTTTTTCTTATTCATTTTATTCACCTTCAATTCAGATTTATATTATGAGCCCTGAGATTTTTAGGCAGTGAGACATTAAATATAGTGCCTACATCGGCTTCACTTTGAAATGTTATGTCCCCCCTATGCATTTTTATAATTCCATAGGAAATAGCTAATCCAAGACCGGTTCCTTTACCTATCTTTTTAGTAGTAAAAAATGGAGTAAATATTTTGCCAAAATTTTCTTTAGGTATTCCACAGCCGGTATCTTTTATCTCAATATTAAGTTTATCATTACTTCCAGACAAAGTTAATTGTAAAACCTTGGTCTCTGTTTCGAGCATGGATTCACAAGAATTATTAATTATGTTTATAAAGACCTGCCTAAGCTGATCTGCATCCGCATTTATAAAACATTCCTTTAATTCATTATCCTTCTTAAATACTATGTCTTTGTAATTCGGGTTTACTCTTACTGATTTAATAATATCTTCAAACATTTTACAAATATTTATTGCTGATATCTTCAGTTTGTTTTGTCGCGCAAAGTTTAAAAGATTAGAAACAATATTTTTACATCTGTTTGTTTCGTCAATCATTAGCTTCAAATCATCAACTTGCTGTACATTGTAAACTTTATTTGCCAAATCTTCCTTAAGCATCGAAGAATACAATAGAATTGTTCCTAAAGGATTATTTATTTCGTGCGCCACTCCGGCGGCAAGCTCGCCAATTGAAGCAAGTTTTTCTGCTGATCTAAGTTGTTCCTGTGTTGAGCTCAATTCTTTATATGCATTATCAAGCTTATCAATTAAATATGGAAGGCACATATCTCTTTCTGCCAAATCTTTTGCAATTGCAATTGCATATTCACGGCATGAATAGTAACCACAGGCCCCACAGTTTAATTCATCTTCTATACTGAATTTATTTGTCGCGGATAGAATTTCTTTAATTGTTTCTTCCGCAGGAAAAGGCCTTCTTTGATTATTAGGGGAAAATTTTCTAGTGAAATTAATATTACGTGAATTATAAAGATTACTTTTCCAAATTTGTTTATCTACTGTATTTATTTTCTGTTCAATGAAGCTTATAACTTTTTCTCTTCTTGAATAATAATTCAAATCACTATCTATAGACGGTCCGCTGATACATCCTTCACAAAAAAGTATATCAACAAATTTTGCGTTTATCTTGTTGTTTGCAATTTCATCAATAATTTCCAGCACTTTTTTCTTTCCTTCGACAACAATTATTTCTTTTTCAAGAATGTCTTCGGAAATATTTGCAGACTTCAATAATCCACCGGCTAAAGGAAAAGCTTTCCCTAAATTTGCATGAGGCGGATCAAAATTACTTTCTTCAAGATCATTGATAATTATATTTTTTTCAATAAAAATATTTTTGATCTCAGTAAATGTCAGAACCGCATCAATTTCACCGGCAACATGATCTTTCGTATGTTCTTCCTTTTTAGCTATACATGGACCGATGAAAACTATTTTAATATTATTTCCTAAAGTCTCCCGTAAATACCTTCCTATCGCAATCATTGGAGAAACAACTTTTGCGATATTCGGAACGAGTGAATCATAATATTTTTCTATATAGTTAACTACAGCCGGACAAGCAGAACTAATAACAGTTTTGCCTTTGCTGATTTTTAATTCTTTTAAATAAGCATCACTTATCAAGTCGGCACCAAAAGCAGTTTCAACAACTTTATTAAAACCAAGTTTTCTTAATGCTGTCGGAAATTTTGTATATTCATCCGGGAAAGATGCAGCGAAGGATGGTGCTATAACGGCTATGGCATTACTATCATTGAGGACTTCGGTTAAAACTTTTTCTTTATCACTTAAAATTTGTTTTGCATTCTGTGAGCAAACTTTTACACAATGACCACATACAATACACCTTTCGGTTATCACGGCGGCTTGGCCATTTATAACTCTTATTGCATTTGCAGGGCATTCGCGAACACAGGAATAACACCGCTTGCATTTATCAAGTATCGTTGTTACAATTCCATCGTTCATTTTTATTACTCAAATTCTTTAGTGAATATTATCTTAAGTCATATTAGTCTAATTCTTTAACACATCTCTTTTATTAAAATATTTTGTGTGAAGAATTTCATGTGCTTTATGAGAATTCGGTTCAATTAAAAATTCTTTATACAATACTTTTAATGATTCATTTTCATGAGATTTTCTATGTTTCATCTTAGAATCTATTTGGTATAGTGCTTTTGTTCTTTTTTGTATTTTTTCTGATTTCTGATGAATAGGCTGTCCGCCACCATTTATACATCCGCCTGGACAAGACATTACTTCAATAAAATGATATTTCGAATTACCTTTTTGAACATCATTCAGAATCGGTTTAATATTACCTATTCCATTAACCACAGCAACGTTTAATGATAGTCCATCAATATTTATTGAAGCCTCTTTAACGCCATCAAAACCACGAACAGAATTTAATTCCAAGCATTCAAGATCTTTCCCAGTAAGATTGAAATAAGCGGTTCTTATCGCAGCTTCCATTACTCCTCCGCTCGTTCCGAAAATTGCAGCAGCACCTGTTGATTCACCCAAAGGATTATCAAAATCATCCTCGGGTAAATCATTGAATTCTATCCCGGCAAGTTTAAAAAATCTAACCAACTCACGAGTTGTTAAAACAGCATCAACATCCGGGAAAGCATTTTCTTTAAGCTCAGCTCTGTTGGATTCGTATTTTTTAACCGTACACGGCATGATTGAAACAACAAAAATATCTTTGGGATCAATTCCCATCTTCTTCGCGTAATAAGTTTTTAAAACTGCGCCTTCCATTTCATGCGGTGACTTACATGAAGAAATATGCCCTAAAACTTCGGGGCGATTTTGTTCAACATACTTTACCCATCCCGGGCAGCAGCTTGTAAACATTGGAAGCGGCTTTTTATTTTTAACTCTGTCTATCAACTCGGCAGCTTCTTCAAGGATAGTTAAATCAGCAGCAAAGTTTGTATCAAAAACTTTTTTAAAACCAAGTCTGCGCAATCCGGTAACCATTTGTCCGGTTACATCCGAGCCAAGCGGGAAATTATATTCTTCTCCAAGTGTTGCTCTTACTGCTGGTGCAACCTGAACAATTGTGTATTTATTTTTATCATTAATCGCAGCTGCAACTTCTTTTAACGAACTTTTTTCTCGTAATGCCGCTGTTGGACAAACCAGAATGCATTGTCCGCAAAGAATGCAATCACTGATATTCAATCCTTTATTGTAAGGCGTAGTGACATTGCTGATAAAACCTCTTTGCGTAAAATCAATCGCGCCAATTTTTTGAATTTCATGACAAACACGCACGCATCTCCCGCAAAGAATACATTTAGCTGGATCCCTTTCCATTGATGCACTTGAAACATCCATAGCATGAGATTTTGTTTCACCAACAAATCTATGTTCTCTAACACTATATGTTTCTGCCAAAGTTTGAAGCTCGCAGTTTTTATTTCTAACACATACTAAACATTCCTGAGGATGATTTTCAACCAACAATTCTACTATAGTTTTACGTGCTCTTCTTACTCTTGCTGAATTCGTGTGAACAATCATTCCATCATAAATAGGAAATGCGCATGAAGGAACTAATCCCCGCTGTCCATCAACTTCAACTGTGCATATACGACAAGCTCCGGTTGGTGCTAATTCTTTTAAATGACAAAGTGTAGGAACGGAAATCCCAACCGACTTCGCGGCTTCAAGAACTGTCATACCTTCTTCTGCGTTAACTTTTATATTATTTATTGTAAGCTGAACCATCGATATCTCCGAAATAAAAAATTTTAATTTACACTTATTGCATCAAACCGGCAGGCTTCAAAACACATTCCGCATTTGATACATTTGTCTTCAACTATATAATGCGCATGGCCTTTTTCACCTGCTATTGCTTCAACTGCGCATCTTCTCAAACAAACACCACAACCATTGCATTTACTGTTGTCAATATTAAAAGTCAGTAATTCTTTGCAGACTTTTGCTGAACATTTTCTTTCAAATAGATGTTCTTCATATTCTTCTTTAAAATATCTTAACCCCGAAAGAACAGGATTTGGAGCTGATTGACCAAGTCCGCAAAGTGAAGTATCGCGAATTACATCAGCGAGTCTATTTAAATGAACAATTCCTTTAAATCTTTTTAACTCATCCAATTTATTTTTTGTGTTTTTATAGCTCGTTGGAATCCGTTCAATAATTTCAAGCATACGTTTTGTCCCTTCGCGGCAAGGAACGCATTTTCCGCAAGATTCATTTTGAATAAATGTTAAAAAGAATTTTGCAACATCAACCATACAGGTGTCTTCATCCATAACCACAAAACCACCTGAGCCCATCATTGCACCGACTTCCTTAAGCGATTCGTAATCCACTTGAGTTTTCATTACACTATCAGGCAGGCAGCCACCAGATGGCCCGCCTATTTGAACTGCTTTAAATTGTTTGTTATCAGGAATACCGCCGCCAATTTCGAATACAACATCTTCTAATTTAATTCCCATAGGGACTTCAACTAATCCGGTATTTTGTATTTTTCCGCTAAGCGCAAATACTTTTGTGCCCTTACTTTTTTCAGTGCCAATTGAGGAAAACCAATCGGCCCCTTTTATAATAATAGAAGTAACATTTGCCAAAGTTTCAACATTATTTATAACTGTCGGCTTTCCCCATAAACCCGATACAACAGGAAACGGCGGTCTTGGTTTAGGCATGCCGCGTTTACCTTCGATTGAGGCGATTAATGCGGTTTCTTCTCCGCATACAAATGCACCGGCACCTTTTTTAATTTTTAATTCAAAGCTGAAATCAGTGTTCAAAATATTTTTACCAAGCAAACCGTTTTGTCTGCATTGATTAATAGAATTTTGAAGTCTTTCGATGGCAAGGGGATATTCAGCCCGGCAATAAATATATCCTTCAGTTGCACCGATTGCATATGCAGCGATTATCATTCCTTCCACAACTTTAAATGGATCGCTTTCCAAAACCGATCTGTCCATAAAAGCTCCAGGATCCCCCTCATCAGCATTGCAAATCATATACTTTATGGTTGATTTTTGGTTATGCGCTAGTTCCCATTTTTTACCAGTTAAAAAACCAGCCCCGCCTCTTCCTCTTAAGCCGCTGTGAAGAATTTCATTAACAACTTCTTTAGGGGTCATCAATCTTAAAACTTTATCGAGAGCTTTAAAGCCTTCAAATGCCAAATAGACATCAATTGAAGTCGGATCAATTAATCCGCAGTTTTCTAAAACAATTTTTCGCTGATGTTTAAAGAAAGAATTAGAATTAATAGAAGGCAACTCAGCAGATTCAATTCCGTGAGTTCCTAAAAGTTTTTCCTTGAAAACTTCTTTTTCAACTAAAGTTTTTTGTAGAAGCCTTGGAATTAATTTGGGAGTTATCTCACAATATGAAATTCGATCTTTTCCTGGAAGTTTTATATCAACGATAACTTCTTTAGCGCAATAGCCAATGCATCCAGTAGGCTCGATGTGAGCTTTAATTTTTAGCTTATCGAGTTCTTTTACAATTGCTTCTTCAACTTTTTTTGCACCGGAAGCTAAACCGCAGGTACCCATTCCAATAAAAATAATTGGAATATCATGTTGAATATATTTCAGTCTATTATTTAATGCTTTAATTTTATTTTCGCATTCCGAACTATGATGACAAAGCGGGCCTTCTGTACAGCACCTAACAAATAAATCGCAAGGTTTTTCGGAAGAATGCCAGCAGTTATCACAACATTTATCAATAAAGCTATTCATTCTAAATTACCTCCTGTGCAAGTTCGGATTCTTTCTTCTTGCTTTGCCCTTTAACTTTTTTAATTATATTCGGAATATCTTTAACTGTAATTCTTCCAAAATAATCTTCATTAACTGTTATAACCGGGGCAATGCTGCAGGCACCAATACAATTAACAACTTCTAAAGTAAATTTTTTATCCTTAGTAGTTTCGCCTGCTTTAATATTAAGCTCGGTTTCTAAAGCATATAAAATATTCGCAGAGTTTTTGACGTGACATGCGGTTCCTCTGCAAACTCTAACTATGTTTTCTCCAAGCGGCGCCAATCTGAATTGATTGTAAAAAGTTGCAACACCATACACGCGGCTTAGCGGCATTTCTACAAAGTCAGCGATTTCTTTTAATGCATCTTCAGGCAAGTAACCGTAGAGATTTTGTACATCCTGTAGTATAGGAATTAAACTACTTTTGTCGTTTGATTTATAATTATTAAACACGTTTATATTCATGGGTTCCCCATCAAAATTAGATTACAATACTTCTGCATATTGAATGCCATCGGTTAATTTTTTTTTGTTTAGTTTAATGTTGAATTTGTGATAAGATTATTAGTAATGTTCAAATATTTTCTTGTAAATGGGAAGATTTTTTCTCTTTCAAAAAAAGTAGTTCGTAAATAGAAATAGTTTATAATCAGCAATGAATTATGTTAATATTTCATTTTGTTATAAAGAATTTACTGATTAACTTCTTCTTCGAACGGAAATAATACTCTCGGAATAACCCCATGCATGTATGATATAATCATTCCGTAATTAACAATTGGAATATCAAAAAGCCTAGCCTGCTTAATCCTTGCAAGCATTAAATTTCTTGTTAGCATGCAAGCCCCGCAATGAATAATCAATTTATAGTCAGATAAATTTTCCGGGTACTCCGGACCATGCGTAACATCAACAGTTATTTTCTTCTTTGTATGAAGTCTAAGCCCTCTTGGAATCTTAACAGTTCCGATGTCGTCTTCCTGTGTGTGATGCGTGCATGCTTCTGCTATTAAAACTTTATCGCCGTCCTGAAGTTCATCCACTTTTTTTAATCCTTTTGCGAAGGTAAATAAATCGCCTTTATACCTTGCCATCAAGATTGAAAATGTGGTAAGCTTAATATTTTCCGGAACATCGGCAGCTACACAAATAATAGCTTGACTATAGGTAACAACTAATGCCGGGGTAGTTTTTAACTGGTTTAACACCGAACGAAGCTCTTTATCTTTAGTAACAATAACAATTGTGTCATCATCCAAAGCTTCTTTAATAGTTTTAAGCTGCGGGAGGATTTGCCTTCCCTTTGGAGTTCCTAAATCTATTGGAACTACTAATACAAATATATCGCCTTGTTTTACAAGATCTCCAATTAATGAAGGATCTTTCTCCTGTCGAAATACCCTTGTTATACGGGCTTTTAGTAAATCAGTCCCAACATTTTCAGCGCAAGAAATTTCAAAATGAATGACTCCCAATTCTTTTAACTCTTCACGAAGATATATGTTTTCACTTTGTTTTTACATATCTACAAAAATACCTTTTGTTGTTATGCTTATTGTCTTTTTAAGAAGTGAGGATTTATTCATCATTATGCTTAAAATCTATCCTAAAACAAGTGTGAAAAAAAATTGTCACAATTCGTTGAATGGTGATAAGGAATCAATTTTAAAATTCGGAAGAAGTGTTTCTAATTCTGCTGGAAATTCTTTTAAAAGAAATGGTTACAAATATGATTTATTTCTTCTTCAATACAAATCCAGTTGAGGGTTCTAATTCAATTTTACCAGAAACAGCACCAAGAGAAGTAATTCCTGCTTTATCTGCATTAACAAAAACTTCCCATTCACCATTCGGTAAATTAAATTCTTCAACTTTTTCAGGGTTGGCGTTGAATAGAACAACAAAGTTTTGATTCTTGTAAGTTAAGTAATAACCCAAAGCAAATTCATTATCGGTCACATTAAAAAATATTACATCATCATAATCTGCCTTGCGGAAAGCATCATACTTTTCCCTTAATTCTATTAAGCCTTTATAATAATCAACAAGGTTTTTATTCATATCGGCATAATTATAATTAATGTAATTTGTTTCGTTATCTTTATCGTAACTATTATGGTCAAGCAGGCCAATATTTTTTTTATCATCTGCTTTTGTATTGGCGGTAATAACCTTGCTGCGTGCAAATTCCTGCCCCGCATGAATCATCGTTATCCCTTGAGATGTTAAAAGGAATAAAGCACCAAGCT
>CAZRMA010000035.1:0-15632 GCA_964600655.1 uncultured Ignavibacteriaceae bacterium | reverse complement strand
AAGCGGTGGCTATTTTTTTTAAACCATTCAATAACAAAGATGAGATTTTATAATGTCGGACGGTAATTTTGTTTATTTAACAAAAGAAAGGCTCGTTGAGCTTGAAAATGAATTAAAGGATATGAAAACTAATGGTAGAAAAGAGATGGCTTCTAAAATTGCCGAAGCAAGAGCGCATGGTGATTTATCCGAAAATGCTGAATACGATGCCGCTAAAGAAGAGCAGGGCCTTTTTGAATTAAGAATTAGCAAGCTTGAATCTGTATTATCTCGTGCGCGAATTATTGATGCTTCGCAATTTCCGGAAGGTGAAGTACATATTCTATCAAAAGTGAAAATAAAAAATTTAAAAAACCAAAAGCTGATTGAATATATTTTAGTTTCTCCCGAAGAAGCTGATTTTCAAGCAGGAAAAATTTCAGTTACATCACCGGTTGGACAAGGATTAATGGGCAGCAAAACCGGACAAAAAATCAGCGTTAAGGCTCCAGCCGGGTTATTAGAATTTGAGATATTGTCTATTGATTAAAAATTTTTACTGATAATTATTTGACTGATGAATCCTACATAAAATTAGCAATTGAAATTGCAAAAAAAGGTAGCGGTAATGTAAGTCCGAATCCTTTAGTTGGCTGCGTAATTATAAAAAATGATAGGATAATTGGAGCAGGATATCATGAAAAATTTGGAAAGAGTCACGCTGAAATAAATGCGATCACAAATGCAAAAGAAAAAGTTGAAGGCTCAACACTTTATGTAAATTTAGAGCCATGTAGTCATACCGGTAAAACTCCTCCCTGTGTTGATAAAATTATTGAAACTAAAATTAAACGGGTGGTAATCGGCACACTGGATATGAATCCCCTGGTTAGCGGTAATGGAGTGAAAAAATTAAAGTCCGCGGGCATTGATGTAAAAGTTGGTGTTCTTGAAAAAGATTGTATTGAATTAAATAAATTTTTTTTCAAGCATATTACAAAAAAGATTCCTTATATTACTTTAAAAGCAGCACAGACAATTGACGGTAAGATTGCTGATCTAACTGGTGATTCAAAATGGATTTCATCGCTTTCATCAAGGAAATATGTTCACGAGCTTCGATCAAAGTACGATGCTGTTTTGGTAGGGACTAATACAGTGATTAGAGATAACCCTTCATTAACAGTCCGGTTATCCGAAGGCAGAAATCCCAAACGTGTTATTATTGATTCTGGTTTGAAACTTAAAACCGACAAAAAAATATTCCTTAACAATAAAGATAAAAACTTAATATTGGTCACTTCTAAAATTAATATTAACAGAAAAAGAAAATTAAAAAAATTATTTGCACTCGATGTAGATATAATTTTTGCAAAAGAGGAAGCCGAAGGTTCTATCGATTTAATGAATGTATTTAAAGAATTAGGGAAAAGGGGAATAAATTCAGTTTTAGTAGAAGGCGGAAGCACAATTTTTACTTCATTAATAAAGAAAAAATTATTTGATGACATTCTTCTTTTTATAAGCCCAAAAATTTTAGGGAACGGTCTTTCAATTGTAGGTGATTTAAAAATTAAAAGCATTGGCAAAGCTGTAAAAGTTAAAGTGGAAAAATTGGAAACCTGCGGTGATGATATATTCGTCGAATTAAAAAAATAGTTAACAATTCTGTTATTAATCATTTCTTCATCAATAATTATTCTATTAAGTTTTATTTTTTTTAACTTTGTTGTCTAAATTTTTAAATAAAAGGAGATGAGAATGTTTACCGGTTTAGTAGAAGAGACAGGTAAGTTGGTAGATAAGATTGCGACTGGTGATGGCTATCAGCTTGTAATTTCGGCTGAAAAAGTTTTGGATGATTTGAAAATTGGAGACAGTATTAGTGTTAATGGGGTTTGTTTAACAGTTGTTAAAAGGGAAAAGAATAATTTTTCTTTAGATACTATTGAGGAAACTCTAAAAAAATCTGACTTAGGTTCTCTTAAAATTAACGATAGAGTTAATCTTGAACGTCCATTGAAAGCTGAAGAAAGATTGGGCGGTCACTTTGTTCTTGGACATGTTGATACAACAGGCACGGTTAAAGAAATTAAAGAGCTTTCAAATAGTCATTGGATGACAATAGCTTTTCCTGAAAATTTTAAAAAGTATCTTATTTTTGTTGGTTCAATCTCAATTGATGGTGTAAGCATGACGGTTGCACAGCTTGAAGGAGATTCTTTTTCGGTCGGTATAATTCCGCACACCTGGGAAATGACGGTTTTTTCAGATAAAAAAATTGGCGATTCAGTTAATTTAGAATTTGATGTTCTCGGCAAGTATGTGGAAAGAATAATGGAGGCTAAAGAAGATGTTAGCTCTTTAAATCAACAATGAGCAATTATTTTAACCATCTAAATGAATATTGAAAAAAAAAATGATCAGCAGGTAATTAAGTTTATTTCTGAAAAAAATCTGATCGATAAAAATGATAAGATACTGGTTGCTTTAAGCGGCGGACCGGATTCAGTTTTTCTACTTCATTTTTTTAATAAATATAAAAAAAAGTTTCATATTTCTCTAGGTGCTTTTCATCTTAATCATAAATTGAGAGGAAAAGATGCAGAAGAGGATTTAAGTTTTTGCCGTGAACATTGTTTGAAAATTGGAGTTGATTTTTTTTCTGCAAGCAAAAATGTAAAACGATTTGCAGTAAAGAATAAAATTTCAGTTGAAGAAGCAGGAAGAAAGATACGTTATTCACTGCTGAATAAAATCGCCAAACAAAATAAGTTTAATAAGATTGCCACTGCTCATATTTCCGATGATAATTCAGAGACTGTATTGTTGAATTTAATTAAAGGTACAGGCTTGAAAGGAATTTCTGGGATACCGGTTAAACGTGGAAATGTGATCCGTCCAATAATTCTTATGAATAAATCAGAAATTCTAAACTATTTGGATGAAAAAAAAATCAAATACAGAATTGACGCATCTAACCAATCGCTAGCTTATGAAAGAAATTTTTTACGCCATGAAATTATACCATTAATTAAGAAAAGACTGAATCCTTCGCTAGATAAAACTTTATTTAATTCATCGCAGATTTTTAGAAATCAGTATTCTGAAATTGAAAAGTTAATTGTCCATGTCTCGAGCAGCATTTTCAGTTTCAAAAAAAACGAATTAAATGTCTTAATCTCAGAGTTGAAAAATATTGATAAAGAATTCTGGGGCGATTTATTTAAGTATGCAATTGAAGGAAACTTTGCCGTAGAATTTAAGTCTAATGACTTCAAGAATATTTATTCTTTAATTTTTAATGAAACCGGGAAAAGTCAAAATTTATCCAATGATTTAAGAGTTTTTCGTGAACGTGAATCTTTAGTTATCAAAAAAAATAAAAATGAATTCTTTAAGGAATTCGTCATTAATCCTGATGAAAAAATAAAATTAGGTGAAAATGAAATTCAGATCATCCCGGTTAAAAAAGACGAAGTTCAATTAAGTAATGATAGAAACATTGAGTACATTTCGGCTGATAAAGTTGTTGGCGAATTTATAGTAAGAAAATGGAAACACGGTGATAAATTCTACCCGTTTGGGATGAGGGGTTCGAAAAAAGTATCCGATTACTTAAATGAACAAAAAATAGAATACAATAAAAAAGCCGGTCAATTCGTCTTAACAAATAACGGCAAAATTGTTTGGGTTATCGGTTTGAGAATTGACAATAATTACAAATTAATTGAAAATTCAAAGAAAGTTTTAAAATTATGCCTGACTTAAATGCTGAAAAAATTAAAATTGGAAACGATGAGTTTGTCATTTATCTTAGTGAAGAAAAGATACTACAAAGAGTTAACGAACTTGGAAAACAACTGACAAAAGATTATGAAGGAAAAGTTCCGGTTTTTATCGGTGTATTAAATGGTTCATTTTTATTCATGTCGGATTTGATAAAAAATGTAAGTGTTGATTGCGAAATTGATTTTTTTAAGTTATCGAGCTATGGAGATGAAAAAATATCTTCCGGAAAAGTAAAATTGATTAAGGAACTTAGTTGTGATGTGAACGGCAGAGATATTATAATAGTTGAAGATATTGTAGATACGGGACTTTCGATAAAATTTATTGAAGAACTGATGAGTCAGCATAATCCTGCCAGTGTTAAGGTTGTATCGCTATTGGTTAAGCCAAATAGCCTTAGATATAATGTAAAAATTGATTATATTGGCTTCGAAATTCCAAGTAAATTTGTGATAGGGTATGGGTTAGATTATGCCCAAAAATATAGAAATTTAAAATCTATTTATGTACTAAATGAAAGTTAAATAAAAATTATTAACAAGAAAAAATTGAGTTATGCCAGAAAATAATAACAATGGAAATAAACCAGCTCAAAAACCGCCTAAAGGTAACGGGCCGAACAAGCCGGATGATAATTTTGACTGGTCGAAAATAATAAGATTAGTATTTGGATGGGGAGCCGTAGTAGTTGCTGCCGTAATTGTTATGCAGCTTTTCAAAACGAATTCCACCAATTACGTTGATATTTCTTATCATCAATATGAAAAATTATTGAATGAGAGTAAAATTGAAAAGGCGAGCATAGTTAAATCCGATATTAACGATTATTATTTCAAAGGAACTTTAAAAGAAAAAGAATCACTAAGCATTAATAAAAAATCACAAGATGTAAAAGATTTTTCAGTTTATTTACCTGAACCGATTATAAAAGACCAGGAAGCAATTTGGAAAGCAAAGGGAATAGATTATTCATTTGATAAAGAATCCAGTGAGTGGATGAATTTGCTGATAACAGTTGTTCCATGGATACTGATTATCGGTGTATGGATAATAATTATGAGGCGAATGCAGGGCGGGTCTGGCGGAACCAGAGGCATTTTCTCGTTTGGTAAAAGTAAGGCAAAGTTGATTACTCAAACTGGAACAAGAATTACATTCCGAGATGTTGCCGGCGCAGATGAGGCAAAATTGGAATTGCAGGAAATTATTGAATTCTTAAAAGAGCCTTCAAAATTTCAAAAGCTCGGCGGTAAAATTCCAAGAGGAGTTTTATTGTTGGGACCTCCCGGAACCGGTAAAACATTATTAGCAAGAGCCGTAGCAGGCGAAGCAGGAGTCCCATTCTTTTCAATAAGCGGCGCGGATTTCGTTGAAATGTTTGTCGGTGTTGGTGCCAGCCGTGTCCGTGATCTTTTTGAACAAGGAAAGAAAAATGCTCCTTGTATTATCTTTATAGATGAGATTGATGCTGTGGGACGACATCGCGGCGCTGGTTTAGGCGGCGGACATGATGAAAGAGAACAGACTTTGAATCAGTTGCTTGTTGAGATGGATGGATTTGAACAAAACAGCGGTGTAATTATAATTGCTGCAACTAACCGCCCGGATGTTCTTGACCCAGCTTTATTAAGGCCGGGAAGATTTGACAGGCAGGTTGTTGTAGATAGGCCAGATGTAAAGGGACGTGAAGGTATTTTGAAAGTTCACACCAGAAAAATTCCTTTAGATCCTGCAGTGAATTTGGAAATACTTGCTAAAGGGACACCGGGATTAGCTGGCGCTGAAATAGCAAATCTAGTAAACGAAGCTGCTCTTCTTGCAGCAAGAAAAAATAAGAAAAAAGTTGAGATGATTGATTTTGAAGATGCTAAAGATAAAGTGATGATGGGAATGGAACGTAAGAGTATGATAATTACTGAAGAAGAGAAAAAAACAACGGCTTATCATGAGATTGGACACGTACTTGTTGCACGGATGATTCCCGAGGCAGACCCTGTACATAAAGTAACAATTATTCCCCGCGGCAGAGCATTGGGAGTTACTAGTTATCTTCCAATGGATGAAAAACATACTTATTCAAAAGAGTATTTAGAAGCGGTAATAACTTATGCATTAGGCGGCAGAGCTGCTGAAAAATTAATTTTTAATCATTACACTACAGGGGCTGGTAACGATATTGAAAAAGCTTCCGGCATTGCCCGTAAAATGGTTTGTGAATGGGGAATGAGTGATAAAATAGGCCCATTAAGCTATGGTGCCAAAGAGGAAGAAATATTTTTAGGCAGGGAAATTCAAAAACATAGAGATTATAGTGAAAACACTGCAATAGAAATTGACAGTGAAATTAGAAGGATTGTTAGTGAATCCATGGTAAGAGCCGAAAGAATATTATCTGATCACTTGGATTTACTTCATAAACTTTCAATTCAATTACTGGAAAGAGAAATTCTCGATGCTGAAGAAATTGATACATTAATTCGCGGCGAAGAACTTCCCCCGGTTAAAAAGAACGGTAGTTTGGAATCCCCTAATGAAGTACCTGAGCATGTAAAAAAATTAATGGATCAACGAAAGCCTAAAGAATCTTCTCCCAAAGATGAATCAAACTGACAACGGAACAATTCATTACAGAGATGAAGTAGTAAGAAAACTAATTCATCTCTGTTCTTTATCAATCCCTATTATTTATTACTTCATTTCTAAACAGAATGCAATTATTATTTTAAGCATTATTGCCGGATTTGTAATTATTATTGACTTAAGCAGATATTACTTTAAATCTTTAGCAAAAGTCTTTTATCATATGTTCGGTTTTTTATTACGAGAGCATGAAGTTGATCACAAAAAGCGAAATTTGAATGGGGCAACGTATGTTTTTATTTCAGCATTAATTTGTGTAATTATTTTCCCAAAAGTATTTTTTATTACGGCATTTAGTATTTTAATAATCAGTGATACGGTCGCGGCTTTGATCGGCAGAAAATTTGGTAAGCATAAATTTTTAGCAAAGAGTCTTGAGGGAACTTTATCCTTTTTTATAAGTGCAAGTATTGTTGTTTTATTTACTCCCAAAATTGAAGGGAATATGACTGAATATTTAATCGGGTTTTTTGCCGCCGCCGTAGGGGCAATTATTGAAAATATTTCTTTCGGATTTGCAGACGACAACTTATCGATTCCTATTTCAGTCGGATTGACAATGTGGGCATTATATTTAATTTTCTTGCCCGGCTTGCAATTAATTTTACCGAACGTTCCGAGGTAGCAATGAATAAAATTTTAATTAGTTCCGGCTTAATAATTTTATCCTTAATTTTTTCTTCATGCAGCTCTGCTGATAAACCTGCTGTTGGCCTTGAAGATGAAATGTACGTAATTGCCGATTCTGTAGAGTATGCACAATTGCTGCCAGCTTTGGAAACAACATTTGAAAAACTCATTTACACTCCCCAGCCTGAAAAACTTTTCACATTGCATAGAATTAACCCGGATCAATTAGATAGATATAAAAATAGAAAGAACATATTAATCGCAGCTCCTTTAAATTCAAATACAGTTGCGGCAAAATTTCTTAAATCTATAATTGATACTGCAGTGAAAAATAAAATTGCAACCGACGAAAATTTCTTCCCCGAAAAATACAGCATCTGGGCAAAGGATCAACTGGTGACAATACTTTCTGCCCCAAATATGCCTGATCTTGAATCCAGAATTTTGCGGAATAAAGACAACCTTTTATATGCGTATCAAAAAATTTCCGATAAGCGGTTGTACGCAAGTTTGTATAATTCACAATATGAACAAAAAGACATTGAAGGAATGCTTCTTAAAAGATACGGGTGGGTAATTTATGTTCAAGCGGATTTCAAACTTGCGCAAAATAAGGCTGAAGATAATTTCGTTTGGATTAGAAGATCGCCGGGCAGTGAAATGGAAAGATGGATTTTTGTTCATTGGATTGATAATGCTTCGCCCGCATACTTAAATCAGGATTCAATTCGTGCGATAAGAAACCGCATGACAAAGAAATATTATGTTACAATGGATGATTCTTCTTATGTAGTAATTGCTGAAGATTATTTAACTTCAAGTGAAGTTAATTTTAACGGAAGGTATGCAATCTTTACTCAAGGATTATGGGATTTGAATGTCAAAGGAATGGGCGGCCCATTTATTAACTATACATTTTATGACGAAAAGACTAAAAGATTATACATGCTTGATGGATCTGTTTATGCGCCAAGATTTTATAAAAGAAATTTAATTCAGCAGATGGATGTTACCCTGCAATCATTTATGACTAAAGCGGAACTGAAAAAAGACCGGCAAGAAGATTTGCTTGATGCTGCAGAAGATTTTAAACCTCTAAAATAAGTTTTTAACTACCCTAAATTATAAAATGAGGTTCGCTTCGAAAGAGCTTCATTTTTATAGTTAATATTTTATTGCGTATCTCAATTTACCAATCCTTCAAGCTGCGATGGAATACTGTAATTTGGGAAATCACTCTTAATTTTATTTATATAAACTTTAGCTCTGTCGGGTTTATTAAATTGCAATTCATACATTGCCCGACGAGCAAGCATGGTTCCAACCATTGTTTCTATTAAATCAATGTACCTGTTCCGATTTTTGGGGAATCTAATTTTAAAATCAGGATATTTAGCAGGAACATACTGATTTCCTTTTACAACTTTAAACAGAAAAAGGTCTGGAACCAACGATAAATTTGGTGGTAAAGTGAATTCACCACGCTGCATTTCGTTTTCATATAATTCTGAAGCAATATAAAAATCCTTTTGGGGAAAATTTGTTGTAACTAAGTCCGTCATTAATTGTCGATAGTAATTCTCAATTATATTTGGATTAAAATTTTCACCTCGTTCAAATGGAACCAAAGATTTTAAAAATGAATTTTCAATATCTTGTAAGCCATTTAATACATCAGGGTGATCAGTTTTGATTTGATTGTAATACCATGAACGCCTCATCAATTCTTTATCAATTACTGCAATGTCTTTTCTGTAATTTTCAACGTATTGAAAGTAATATGATTCGGAGATAAAATAATCCCATTCATAACCGAAGACGACGGCATTTTTTGAAGTGCTGTTTAATAATGCTTTGGTGTAATCTTCAAATGTATAACAATTACTTTGGTTGACTTCAGAATAATTGCTGTAAATCTGAACCGAGAGAATAATTGCCAAAATAAAAGTTATAAATGAATAAGTGATTTTATTCTGCTGAAGCAGTTCAACAATTTTTATAATGCCAAACACAACAAAAAAAGCAAGTGATATGTAAGCTAACAGAAAGTACGAATCAATATCATTTATGTCATAATTGATAGAATAAAGCACAGTAGAGAAAAAAGTGATTAGAACAAAAATGAAAAACTTTTTTGAGAGTTTATATGAAGCAAATAAACCAATCAATGATATTATTAATGTAATAGAAAACTCAGATGGAAGTGAATTGATGAAATATACCAATTGCTTTTTAGCTGCTTCAGTTGAAGAGAATAACCAAACCTGATACTGCTTGCCGGAAACATGCCTCATAATTCTTTCAAGATCAATCGGGTTTCCCCAATTTATAGATGGGTTTTGTCCTGCTCGAATCGGCAGATAAGAATAAATTAAAAGTAGAATGGGGAAGAAGATCAACAGCATCAAACCAAGTCTTTTAAAGCTTGCAGCATCAAACTTGTTTTTATTGAAATATAAATATGCTGTCCCAGGTAGAATCAAAAGAGTTGTCATGTGATTGGAAAAGCCCAGGGCAAGAAATACAGCAAATAAAAGCCATGAATTAGTTATTGATTTTTGGTTTTCGTTATTATTAATAAATGCTTTGACTAAAAAGAAGATTATAAGATTAATTAATAAAATGTGAAGAGAATAAACTTCAACAGAAGTGCTTTGAAACCAGAACGTTCTGCTGAAAGCTAAAGCTATAGCTCCGAAAGCAATGGAAATATATTTTGTCAACTCAGGAATGGATTTCTTGTCTTCGATTATTTTTTCTTGATGGCTATTTTTTCTATTCTGTTTTGATACTTTTTTTTTCACTAATGTTTTCTTTACCGCGAAAACATCCAGGTTATCCAACACTAATTTTGTTGTGTGTGAAAAAATTCCGATTCCAGCACTGCAATAAATAACTGCCAAAAGATTTAGTTGAAATATTTTTGTAAAGGGAAGAGGAATTAAAGAAAATAGGTAACCGATAATTGTATATAGCGGATATCCTGTGGGATGTGCTATTCCTAACGTAGCTTGTACAGCTGCTAATTCACCAGAATCAATTTGAACAACAGATGGGGCAATTGTTGTCAAATAAATTATAAACGTTATTAGACTTAAAATCACTGCAAAATATTTATTTAAGATTTTCATTATTAACCGTTAAAAACTTTTTTATAGATAGAATGATTTTCTTTTATAACAGAACTTAATTTTTTTTCAAATTCATTTGGTGATAAGCCTAAAAAGTGAGCATACAATCTATATTTTTTCTCATCCTTACTGATAACATTTGAAGAAACATTAAAAATATTCTGGTTAGTAATTTCCAGATCTTTTAGGAAAAGATAATTTTCAATCAATTTATCATAATCAATTAAACCCGGCATTATTACACTTAAGCTTTTTAAATTTTTTAATTTCCCGCTGCCCACATTTTTTTTATAAATACCAGGATTGCTTAGTAGTAAATATTGAACTAAAAAATCTATATCGCTTATTCCACCGCGGCTTTTTTTTAAGTAAAAACTTTTGGAGAGGTAAGAAATAGATGGATACATTTTTGCTCTCATCCCAGCCATTTCTTTTTTTATTGATTCTTTATTTTCAATTTTAATCCTTTGGACTAAGCTTTTAATCAATTCGTTATAAGATTTTTTATCTCCAAATATAAAATTCATTTTTGAAAATGCTTGGAGTTCCCAAACCCTTGCCCGGCTTTGCAAATAATTTTGATAACTTTTAAGCTCCCAAACAAGTTGGCTGCTTTTCCCTTCCGGTCGTAATCGGCAATCTACCTCAAAAGGTTTAAACTCTTCTTTGAATTTTAATAACAAATTTTGAAATTTCTTTTCAACACCTTTTATTGCTTCGAAATTGTTTGTCCCGAAAATTAAATCAATGTCGGAAGAGAAAGTCATTTCGCCTACACTAAAACTTCCCATGCAGGCTATAAATATTTTTTTTGATTCTTCTTCAGAAAAACTCTGTTTAGAAATATCTTTAATTTGTTGTAGAAAATATTTGCCCAAAATTGCTGACAAATTTTCGCTCGTAATTAATCCAACTGTAAACTGAACACAAAGGCTAAATAATAATTTCTTAAGATCTAAATTAATATCCCTTTTAATTATTGATTTTTGAAATACTCTTCTAGTTAAGAAAAATTCATGCAAGTCTGTATCTTCTGCAAAAATATCAATCGACTTCTGTGAAAACTCGCATATCATTAAAAATGAATTAAAAAATTTTTCATCTAAAAATTCGGTGTACCAGATTGATGGAAATGTTATATTCCTTATCACTCGAACAAAATTTTGAAGAACTAAATCGGGCTGTATGCAGCTGTTCAAATAATTAATTAATTTCGGTTCAATTTTAGCGAAACTTTCAATTGTGTTTTTATCAAATTCTTTTTGGCCGAGTAATCCCTTTCCTTCGTTTAGATAAATAAAATCTTTCTCAGCTTTACTCTGATTTTCAAACTTAATGTTAGAAATTTTATTTTCTTTTATGTTTAATTCAGTTTCTTTGCCGGTAATTGAATCGTAAACAGCCTTAACTTGTTTCCTGTTTTGGGATACACTTTTATTAAATTCATTTGAATTTTTGTAACCAAGGTAACTGCTCAGCTTTTCTAAAATTTCGCCTTCGGCTGGAATTGAATGAGTCTGAGTGTCATTCATTAATTGCAAGTAGTGTTCAATCTTTCTGTAAAAGATGTAAGAATTTTTAAAAATGTCTGCCTCTTCTAAGGTTAAAAGCTTTTCTATTTTTAACAGCTCAATAGCATCAAGAGTATTATTAGTTCGGATATTTTTTATTCTTCCACCGTTAATTAATTGCAGTGTCTGCACTGAAAATTCAATATCTCTAATTCCTCCGGGAATCAGTTTAATATTTTCTTCATCTTTTAAATTTTTCTCAATATTTATTTTTAACTTTTTGATTTGCTCGATTGGTGAAATTGAAAAAGTTGAAGGATAAATGAAAGGCTGCAAATAGCTGTAAAAATTATTGTATAAAGGATTGCTTCCAGCTACAAACCCGGCTTTAATGAGCATTTGCCTTTCCCAATCTTCACCACGGCTTTCGTAATAATTCAAATATTCCTGAAGGCTGCGAGTTAGTACTGAAGTCCTGCCGTCAGGCCGCAGGCGAAAATCAACACGGAAAATATATCCCAAAGACGTTATTGAAGTTGCACTTTCGATAAACAAATAAATAACTTCAATTAATATTTCAGAAAATTCTTTTTTACTTTTGATTGAAATATCATTGTCATAAAATATTATTAAATCAATGTCGGAGCTGTAGTTTAATTCATTGCCGCCGAGCTTCCCGAGTGCGAATAGGCAATACGTATCTTCATTTAATTGCAAATTATATTTTACTAAAATTTCATTGTAGCAAATTGAAAAAAGTTGAGAGCTAATGCTTCTTGCTAAAATTGATAATTCTTCGGTTACAGTTTTCAAATCATTAATGCCTAAAATGTCCTTCGCACCAATTCTTAAAATTTCTTTCCTTTTTTGTGATCTTAGAAAATTTAGTTTTGCGTTCAATGATTTGTATGAAGAAATATTTTGTCTAAAATTATTTTTTAATTCATCTTCTTTTAGGCTTCTGTTTAAATTTGAAGGATTTACAATCCAATAAAAATATTCAGGATTTCTAACAAGAATATCAGTTAAGTAATTGCTGTTTACCGCAATTGAAATTAATATTTCAACATAATGAGGATACTTAACACAGTCGCTAATAAATGAAGCTTTATCAATCATTGATAAAATTATACGAAGCAGATTAGCCTCCGAACTGTGAGTAAAGTATTTCCCTTTAATTTCAGCGGCAATTAATTCAAGAAATTTTTCGAAAATATTTTCCGGTAAGTATCCAGCAGAAATTTCCGCAAGCTTTTCAATAATATCTTTTGATAAGTTATTTTTTCTCAAATCTTTAAAATTTACTGTCCGTATTAATAATGATAATTTTGATTGTTCGAATATTAAAAATAATTAGTTTTAATTATTTGGCATTAAAATAGTTTAATTTTCGCATTGTAATCTTATTTTTTTCATAATAACATTCATAAACTTAATAAAAAAATTATGAACGTATTAAAAATTTTTATTCCGCTTTTATTTCTTTTTCTTTCAAGCTGCTGCTCAAATGTTAACAATAATGATAAAGCCGATAGTCAATATATTATTAATAAAAAAGTACAAAGTCCGCCAACAACAATTAAAGAAAATCAATCAATAGTCACAGCCAGAGTTGAAGAAATAAATATTGAAAATGAAAATAATTATTCAATTAACGCAAGGATTTTGAATGTTGAAGAAAACCCGGCTTATGAAAGTATGGCGGTAAATGGCAGCGTTTACAAATTATTCCCAAATTATGCATTGAATGAGAAAAAGGAAATTGACTATCAATCTTACAAAGAAAAAAACAACAGTCTGCAGCAGCTTTCAAAATTGAAAACTGGTGATGAATTCAAAGCACTTGTGTTTATGGGTAAGGATAACAGGTGGTATATCCAAAAGGTTTTAAAATAGCCAACATTATTTGAAGATAATATTTCTTCAGAATTTAGCAAAAAGTTTGATAAATTTATAATTATTAGAGGATCGATGAAAAAGCACGTAACACTATTAATTCTTTCAGCCATTGTCACGCTCGGTGTGGAAAGCTTTTTAAATTTGTCCAACAATGTCATTAATATGAAAACATTTTTAGATTGGAAGATTGAAGAAGAGAATAACGCAAAGCCAACTAACGGTTTACCAGATCAAGCAATGCAATGGTACATTCAACAGCGCGAATATCCTCTTGGAAAGATTCCAGTTGAATGGCGTACAGAAGCTTTGAATCAAATCAAATTAAACAAGTTGGATAAAAGTTTTGCTAAATCTGCTTCCGCATTGAACTGGACTCCGGTTGGACCAGACAATATTGGTGGAAGAATAAGAGCAATTGCAGTTCATCCAACAAATCCGGATATAGTTTATTTGGGATCAGTAAGCGGTGGAGTATGGAAATCAACAAATGGCGGCGGAAGCTGGGCAGTATTAAAAGATAATATGGAAAACCTTGCCGTATGTGCGTTGGCTATCGATCCAAACAATCCTAATACAATTTATGCTGGAACCGGAGAAGGATTTTATAATATTGATGCTTTAAGAGGCGAGGGAATTTTTAAAACTACTGATGCGGGAGCGAACTGGTCGAGATTGGCTTCAACAAATAATTCGAATTTTTATTTTGTAAATAAATTGGTTTATGATGCTTCAACAAATATTCTCTGGGCTGCTACTCGCAATGGTTTATATCTCTCAAATGATGGGGGTGATACTTTTACCGGTGCTTTAACAAGTAATTCAAACTATGTCCATTGTACCGATATTGAAATTGCAGTAACTTCGCCAACAACAATATATGCAAGCTTTGGTTTGTTTAATGATGCCTCTATTTACAGAAGCACAGATGGAGGAACTACATTCAGCAGTTCTTCAATTCTTACCAAACCAGGACAGGGCCGAATTGAAATGGCAACTTCTCAATCAAACCCGCAAATTGTCTACGCATCATTTCTTGATTTAAATACTAGTGGTGTTAGTGTAATGGCTAAGACAACCAATGGTGGAAATAATTGGGATACAATTACTGTTGCAGGCCCGGCATATTCAGGCGCCGATAATTATGCAGGTAAACAAGCATGGTATGATAATATTTTAGCCGTTGACCCAAATAACGCTAACAATGTTATAGCCGGCGGATTAGATTTATGGAAAACTACTGACGGCGGTGCAAGCTGGACTCAAAAAACAAATTGGTATCAGCAAGCAGGCGCTCCTCCATTTGTTCATGCAGATCATCATGCTTTGGTTTTTGCTCCTTCCAATTCAAACATTATGTATAACGGAAATGACGGTGGAATTTATAAATCCACTAACAAAGGTGATACATGGAGTAATGAAAATAACAATCTGGCAATTACACAATTTTATTACGGCGCAGTAGCTCCAACCGGCACTAAATATTACGGCGGCACTCAGGATAACGGCACAATATCGACATCTGGTTCAACAAGCTGGCAATCAATTATTGGCGGCGACGGCGGAGTAACAGAAGTTGATTATAGCAACCCAAATATTATTTACGGAGAGTATGTTAATTTTACGTTTTTTAAATCTACAAATGGCGGAGCTTCTTTTTCAAAAAAAATGAATGGTATTCCAACCGGCAGCGGGCAATTTGATGGAACAAAGGATAGAACACTTTTTATAACACCTTTTACAATTGATCCTAACAATCCTGATACTTTGGTTGCAGGAACTTATAGAATTTGGCGAACCACAAATGGGGCAGATAAGTGGGACAGCACCAATGTTGACCTTACTGGAGATGGAAGTGGAAGCAGCGGAGCTAAAATATCTGCTATAACTATTGCAAAAGGTAATTCAAATGTGATTTATGTCGGATGCTCAAATGGCTTTATTCAAGTGACAACAAATGGCGGGACTGTATGGGTCAAGTCTGATATTTCTAAAGGATTACCGAATGCATACTGCACACGAATTGCAACAAGTCCAATTAATCCTGGAATTG
>CAZRMA010000034.1:0-15657 GCA_964600655.1 uncultured Ignavibacteriaceae bacterium | reverse complement strand
TTGCGCTACTTGCGATGGAGATTTTTTCCAGGATAAAGAAATCATAGTTGTTGGTGGTGGGAATTCTGCATTGGAGGAGGCCGTTTCATTAACTAAATATGCATCCAAAGTTACTGTGGTTCACCAGTTTGACCATTTCCAGGCTTTTGAACATTATATTGAAGAAGCAAAAAGAAATCCAAAGATAAATTTCATTATGGAATCGAAAATAATTGAGTTTATCGGCGAAGAGAAATTAACTTCAGTAAAGATTCAGTCGGTTTCAAACGAAATTACTAAAATGAAAGTTGACGGGGTCTTCATATTAATTGGATATGAACCGAATACCGAAACATTAAAAGGGATAATATCTTTAAATGAAAAGAATGAAATTATTGTAGATAAAAATCTCGAAACAAATCTCGATGGAGTGTTTGCCGCAGGGGATTCAATACAGAAAAAGTACAGGCAAGTAACAACTGCAGTTGCAGATGGTACGATTGCGGCATTAAGCGCAGCAGAATATTTAAATCAATTAAAGAAGGAAGCCTCAGTAGTATAGCTTTTTAGAAGTTTTTATTACCTGGTTTCTCCAACCCATATTATTTCCACTTAATTTATTAAGCTCTGCGGCCATTTCTACCTGCAGAACTTTTTTCAAAACAAAAATAATAATTATTTAATATGTTTTATTCAGTTATTTTTTATATTTGCAGTTCAAATTCCAATTTAATACTCTAACCCTTTAACGAAATCGTTAGAAATATTTTCTAATGCAAGTTAATTGTTATAATTTTATTCAATACTCTTTTATTAACAAAGAGTAGTTACACTGCACTTTTACCTCTTTATAAAAATAATTATTAAGGGCGAATACAAATGAGTTTGATTATAATTCAACTTATTATCGCCTTATATTTTTATATAATCAAGTTGTAAGGGTATAAGTGGCATTATCAAATATTTTAATAACGGCTCTTTAACGAGTTAATTTAGTTGAATAGTTTTGTGATGAAATCAGTTTGACTGAAGAATTTGCAAAATTGCTTAATACTATTTTTAATTTTTACTTGAAATATAATCCGTGTTATGTCCAGTTTATTTGATCACATTTGTCAATAAGATGTAAAGCTATGATTATAATTTTTTAAAATATGTAGAGGATGTGATGACCAATTCTAAAGTTGAAAAATATTAATAAGTCCTTTTTTCGTTGATACACTTTCGAAAGTTCGATATATTTTAAGTTATTCAAGAAATTTTAAGCTTAAGCAGTTGTTGTCTTTGGTTGGCATTTAGGTAATTAAATAGTTAATTATTGTGCCGCATACAACCCCTATAACTGCCGTAATAGCACCTTTTACAATTTGAATAGCAATAGTAAGTTTTGAGATTAATTAAGCGATAAAAATTTTTAAGATATAAATTCAATTCTGAAAAAAATAAAGACATAAGGAATTAAGTATGTTGATAATTCTTAAAAGAATAAAGTTAACTAGTTTATTTTTGGTTTTGGTTTTGCTGTCGGTAAGCAAAGCTCAAAATATTGTAAACCCTGATAGTGCGCTGCAAATAATTTTAGATAATTTAAAAGGTACACAGCTTACATTAATACAGGCGGAAGAATATGCTAAAGATAATTCAACTTCTGTTAAAATAGCTGAAGCAGGATACAAAGCTTCTCAAGGAGTGCTTCGAAGAGAAAGAGGTGCTTTTGACCCCGAGTTCTATTTTAATCTTAACTACTCAAGTAATAAAAATCCTGAAGCCTCATTTTTTGCAGGTGCTTCTGTTCTATCAATACAGCAAACTGATGCTTCAACCGGACTGCGATTAAATTTACCAATCGGTACAAAGTTGGATCTTTCATTAAATTCAACCCGGTTAAAAACAAATTCAACTTTTGCTTTCCTAAATCCTGAATATGATGCTTTTGGATCAATTACACTGCGTCAGCCATTACTATCGGGATTCACATCCTCTGCCCGAAAAGATTTAAAGCAAGCCGAATTAAATTTTGAATCATCAAAAGCTCAATATGATCAGGAGGTTCTAAAAACGAATTCGACAGTCGAACAGACTTACTGGAATTTGTATACGGCAGAGCGTAACTATGCGGTTCAAAAGCTTACACTTGAACGTGCTGAATCGGTATTGAAAGAAGCCCAGCTTCGTGAAAAAGCCGGACTTGTAGGACCTAATCAAGTTGCTAATGCTAAAACTTTTTGGGCGGAACAAAAATTATTATTAATTGATAGGGATGAAGACCTCGATAATCAATCCGATAATCTTGCTGTATTAATTGGTAAAAGGCCCGGAACCGGAAGCGATAGATTTTTGACTGTCGATAATCCTCCAAGCAGTTTCCCAGTTCAACCGGTTGACGAGCTTGTTGAATACACACTAAAAAGCAATCTTGATCTTCAGGCTGCTCAAAAAAATGTTGAAATTGCAAATGCGCTGGTGGACGCTGCTTCATGGCAGGCACTTCCGCAAGTTGATCTGGTTGGATCACTAACCAGCAATGCATTAGGCGGAACTTCACAGAATGTTATCTTTGGCGGAGATACTCTACGTTCAACTAGCGGCGGCAGTTTTAATGATGTATTGTCACAAGTATTTAAAAGAAAATTTCCCGGTTGGAGTGTGGGTGTAGAAATAAGTGTCCCGATTGGTTTAAGAAGCGGATTAGGTGAGAAGGATCGATTAGAAGCAAAAACATTAAGTGCACAGCAAAGTTATTTAGCTCTTTCACGTCAATTGGAACAAAAAGTTCGAACTTCTTATCGCGAGCTTGAACATGGGAACGATAGATTGAAAGCTGCTCGTGAAGGTGTTGATGCTGCGCAGGAACAAGTTAGAATTGGAATGATTGAATTTAAGAACGGACGTTTATCTGCTTTTGAATTAGTCCAATTGAGTGAGGATTTTGCAATTGCACAGCAGCGTTATTCGGACGCATTAGTCAAAACTGTGAAAGCAGCAGCAGATCTAACTCAATTAACGTCCGGTTATTATCCGTCAGGCAAGAATCAATAACAAAAAAGTTTTTTAGGAGAATAGAAAGGAAAAAATTTATGTTAAAAATTTCCAAATTTAAAAGCTATTGGATACTTAATTTTTTAGCGGCAATGATAATATTATTTTTCTATGGCTGCTCTGAACAAAAAGCTTCTGGTGGTGGATTTAAGATGCCTCCAACTCCAGTTGAGGTTGCTGATGTGAAGTCCCAGTCTGTTGCTGATAAATTTGATGCGGTAGGTACAATCGAAGCAATTGAAGGAGTTACTATTGTTTCGGAAATAGATGCTTCTGTTATTAGTCTTCCATTTGAAGAAGGAACATTTATTAAAAAAGGCGATCTGATTGCTAAGCTTGACGATTCTCAACTTTCAGCTGAAGTGAATAGGACTGAAGCATTGTACACTCAAAGCAAAGCAGCTTATAAACGGGTTAAATCTGTTGTAGATCAAAATGCCGGAACACCGCAAGACCTTGATGATGCCTTAGCTAATCTAAAAGTAGCTGAAGCTAATTATGAATTGGCGAAAGCTCGATTAAATAAAACTCGGATTGTGGCTCCATTTGATGGAGAGGTTGGGGCACGTAAAGTTAGCGTTGGTACATTTTTGCGTACAGGACAGGAAATAACTGAGCTCGCTAACTTAAGTGAGATACGCATAAATTTCTCAGCGCCTGAAAGATTTTTAGCGCAACTGAAAAGAAATGGACAAGTAACAGTTACTTCAACCGTTTTTCCAGGGTATGAAGTTAAAGGAAGAATCATCGCAATTGAGCCAATGTTAGACCCTGAAACACGTAACGTAAACATTGTAGCAAGAGTTCAGAATCCTGGAGAAAAATTTCATCCTGGAATGTCTGCAAACGTCTCCGCCATTTTAAGTGAAAGACCGAATGCCTTAACAATTCCCAACGAAGCAGTATTTGCAAATGGGAATCAATCTTTTGTTTATGTAGTTAAGAAGGACAGTAGCGTTGCAGCAACTCCTGTTATTCTTGGTTTGCAGACTCCTGAAATTGTGGAAGTTGTAAATGGATTAGAGGATGGAATGGTTGTAGTTAGAACAGGGCATCAAAAACTTTTTGATGGGGCCAAGGTAATGCCAATACCTTCTAATAGTGGTGGAGCCGCAAAGCAGTAAACAAACGTTGAATAAATGATTGGATGTTAATTCAGAATATGTGGATGATATAATATCGAATGAATGCATAATTGATGGAATTAATGATTTAAATAAAACTAATTAAACAATGTCAAAGATTAAGTTATTAGATATTAGGAGTTTTAAATATGAAGCTTAGTGATATATCAATTAGGCGGCCGGTTTTTGCAACAGTAATGAGTATAACAATACTTCTATTTGGAATTATTTCTTATACGCAACTTCCTGTTCGTGAGTACCCTGATATTGATCCGCCGATAATTTCTGTTGTCACGTTATACCGTGGTGCAAGTTCAAATGTCGTTGAAACAGAAATCTCGGATATTTTAGAAGAACAATTCGCAACTTTAGAAGGAGTGAAAACAATTACATCTTCAAGCCAGGAAGGTGGTTCTGTTATTACTATTGAATTTGAGCTGAACCAGGATGTTAATGAAGCAGCTAATGATGTTCGGGACAGAGTCTCACGAATACGCGGAACTCTTCCACAGGAAATTAATGATCCTGTTATTTCTAAAGTTGATGCAAACGCTCAGGCTATTGTCTGGCTGGCCCTCTACAGTCAGCATCATTCTGGTTTGGAGCTTTCGGATTTTGCTGACCGGGTATTGAAAGAAAGAATTCAGCGTATGACCGGAGTTGGGTCAGTTATAATTGGGGGTGAAAGAAGATATGCCATGCGCGTTTGGCTTGATCCGCAAAGAATGGCAGCTCATGGGTTAACGGCACAAGATATTGAAGCTGCGGTTAGAAGTGAGAACGCTGAAATACCCGGAGGTAGAGTTGAGGGTGAGCAGCGTGAATTTGCTGTGCGTACGCGTGGTGACCTGGATACACCTGAACAATTTGGAGCTATTATTGTTTCACAAAAAGGAAATGATATTATCCGGCTTCGAGATGTTGCAGACGTTAAAGTAGGTGCAGAGGATGAACGATCAGTTGCCCGGTGGATTGGCCAGCCCGCTGTCGGATTAGGAATTGTCAAACAATCAAAAGCAAGTACAGTTGATGTGGCTTCAGAAATTCGGGATGTAATTCCTGGATTAAGAAAATTATTGCCTGAAGGAATGAAACTAGATGTAGCATTTGACAGTTCTGAATTTATTAAGGAGTCAATATCGGAAGTTGAACAAACATTAGTTATTGCTCTGATCCTGGTTATTCTTGTTGTGCTGGCATTTTTAAAAAGTTTTCGCGCCACCATTATTCCTACATTAGCCATTCCCATTTCAATTATTGGATCATTAGCAGCAGTTTATTTTGCGGGATTTACCATTAATATTTTAACTTTGCTTGGCTTTGTGCTAGCTATTGGATTAGTTGTAGATGATGCCATCGTTGTTCTTGAAAACATTTACCGGCACATGGAAATGGGCAAAACCCGTTGGCAGGCTGCTATTGATGGAAGTAAAGAAATCGGGTTTGCAATCATCTCCACAACCATTGCTTTAGTTGCAGTGTTTATTCCACTCGCTTTTCTTTCAGGTAATGTTGGGAGATTATTTAACGAATTCGGAATAGCAGTTGCAGTTGCCGTCCTAATTTCAGGATTTGTAGCACTTACATTAACGCCAATGATCTCTTCTCAAATCCTAAGGCCGTTGCACGGAGGAAATAAAAATTGGGCTTCGAAGTCTTTCGATGCATTTTTTGATGGGTTAAATAAAATATACGAGAAACTGCTACGATGGACATTGCTGCATCGATGGATTGTAATTGGAGGAGGAGTAGCAGCAATTGTAGTAGGGTATTTCATCTTTAAACTTTTACCCAGTGAGCTAGTCCCTGTCGAAGACCGCGGTACTGCTTTCGGTATAGTTGTAGCCCCTGAAGGAGCTACACTGGAGTATACCGATATTTATGTTAAACAAATAGAACAAATTATTTTAAAGCGTCCTGAAGTACAAGGACTTTTTAGTGCAATTGGATTAAGCTTCGGTGGTCCTGGAAGTGTTACAAACGGTTTTATGTTTATAAATTTAAAACCCAGAAGTGAAAGGGATAAATCTCAACAGCAAATAGTACAGGAACTTTTTCCTCAGCTATTAGCTATTCCCGGTGTTTTGGCATTTGTAATAAATCCATCAAGCTTGGGTTCCAGTTTTTCCTCCAGTCCAGTTGAATATGTGCTTCAAGCTGATAGCTATGAAGAGCTAAGCAAAGCTACCGGTATAATGATGGGCGAGGCTTCTAAACTGGGATATTTAATTAATATGGATAGTGATCTACGTTTGAATAAGCCTCAACTTGATATTGACATTGACCGTGAACGCGCTTCTCATTTAGGAGTTTCAGTAACTGAAATTGGTTCGACGCTTGAAACATTATTAGGCGGCCGTAAGGTTACGGATTTCAAACGTGGTACAAAGCAATACGATGTAATTCTTCAAATGAAACCGGAATATCGTGCAACGCCTGAGGCTATTCAGAATATTTATATTAAAAGTAAAGGTGGATTAGTTCAGCTTGCTAATGTTGTAAAGGTTAAAAAAACCGTTGCCCCAAAAGAATTAAATCATTATAATCGGGTTCGTTCAGCAACAATTACTGCAAGCCTTGCACCTGGCGTGGCACTTGGTAAAGCACTTGATGATCTTGATCAGATTGCTGCAACAAAATTACCTCCAGGAATTAAGCACGAATACGGTGGACAGTCACTTGAATATAAATCTTCAAATTCTGCTTTATACATCATGTTTATTTTGGCAATAATTTTTATTTACCTTGTATTGTCGGCACAGTTTGAAAGTTTTATACATCCGTTTACGATTTTACTTTCTGTACCGCTGGCAGTTTTCGGCGCTTTGTTAACTCTTTATATTTTTGGTCAAAGCTTAAATATATATTCTCAGATAGGCTTAATCATGCTGATAGGATTGGTAACTAAAAACTCAATACTTATTGTTGAGTTTGCAAATCAGCAGCGTGAGCAGGGAGCACCATTTATGGAAGCCGTTATTAATGCGTCGATTATTCGTCTCAGGCCTATTTTGATGACATCATTCGCAACCATATTTGGAATATTACCAATTGCAATCGGTCTTGGTGCGGGAGCGGAATCAAGACGACCTTTAGGGTTAGCAGTTGTCGGCGGAATGTTATTTTCAACATTCTTAACTTTATTAATTGTTCCTGTGGTTTATACATTGCTTGCAAGATTTACTAGTCACACAAAAAAAGCTGCCGGAGAAATGAATGAAGACAATGTTGAAATAGGAACTAGTTCGTCCAATTTGATTCCTGCAGGCAAATAAAAGGTAAATATTTTTTATTCTAAAACTGCTCCTACTGATACTTTACATTAGGAGCAGATTATATTTTAAACCGCTTAATTTAGTATTAGATTATCGTGAACAAAAACGAGTACGTTCCTGGCGTTTGTAATATTGGCAATGCTGAGATATCAAATAGGAAATTGATTGGATGGGTAGGGCTAGTAATTACAATTGTGCTATGGATTTTATTTTCTTATTTAAATCTTTCGGCAGGAACTTATTTAATACTTTTCTTTCCCGCTTTTGCTTCATCAATTGGTTTTACCCAAGCATATAGTCATTTCTGCGTACATTTCGGAATGAGAGGACTTTTCAATTTTGATTCTGAAATTGGTAAAACAAAAACAATTGAGCAAAAAGAATTTAGAGTTAAAGATCGAATTCAGGCAGTAAAAATATTGATTTATGCAATGCTTATAAGTTTGATAGTAACGATCATTGCTTTTTATTCAGCTACATAAATTATCATCAATTACCTATATCAAGTTTTTTCAAAATTAACATAGTAATATCATCGCTTTGCTGTGCTGATCCTGCATAAGATTTTACGTCATTTACTAAAGCTTCAACAAAATCATTCGCCGTTTTATTAGAATTATTTTTAAGGAAATCTATCATTCTTTCATCAGAATATTCTTCTTCATTCTTATTCATTGCCTCAGGAATACCGTCGGTATACAAAAATAATTTATCGCCGGTTTCTAATGTTAATTTCTGTCCGGTAAACGGTAAGCCTAAATCAAGCATTCCTAATCCAATTCCACCGGCATCTATTTTTTCAAGCGTTCCATTTTTTCTTAATAGCAATATTGGATTATGACCCGCATTAATGATATCTAATTCGTTAGATTTAGGATCTAAGACAGCCATAAAAAATGTAATAAATTTGTCCGAAGGAGATGATCGGTAAATTAATTTATTTAACCTCTCTGCCATTTCTGTAAGCGGGAGATTAAATTCCAAATATGTGTACAACGATGCATTTAGTGTGTTCACTAACAATGCGGCAGATATCCCTTTACCTGTTACATCAGCTATTACAAGTGCAACTTTCCCATTTGGCAATGTTATGCAATCATAATAATCACCGCCAATATCCTTTGAAGGTATATTTATTCCAGCTATTTCGTAACCTTCTATCTTTGTTAATTTTTCCGGGATAATTCTACGCTGGATAGATGCTGCAACATTTATTTCCTGTTCAATAAGTTCCTTTTCAATTGATTGCTGGTGTAAAAATTTATTTTCAATTGCTGCAGCCACTTGTTTTGTAACGGCTTCAAACAGTAATTGATCCAGATCGTTAAAAGAAGTAAGTCCTTTACGAGTTTCTTTTCCGGATAAAATAAACTGATAAGTATTTCCCATAAGCTCAAAAGAGGTATGAATTTTTAATTCGCTTTTCGAAATCTCTTCGGGATCAATGTTTGGAGGGAATAAATAAAATTGTTCGGATTTATTATCATCCACAATTTTTATCAATCCTGATGATGCATTTGTGAGTGACAATATTCTTTCCAGAGCAAGTTCATAAAGGATGCTTCTTTTTTCATATCTAGATAATTCAATACCAGTATCTATTAGATGGTTCAATTGAAATACTTTTTCATTTAGCTCAAAGATTAAACTTTTTACTTTTTTCTGATTTAGAAATGCTTTGTGAGCACTGTTAAATACTTGAATTAATATTTGCAAAGTAATTTTGTCGAAATCATTAAACTCTAATCCGTCTAATTTTTGTCCCAATAAAATTCCTAGATATGAGGAGTCTGCAAGCGGAAGACTAATCGTTGAGTTATATTTTTGATTAGAATAATAATTTATAATTAACTTTTCCCCGGCAGATAGCAGCGATAAATCTTCAGCGTTGAAATTATTTTCCTTCCCTACAGTTTTCCATTGTGATTCTTTATCAGTTTTATGAAACAGATGAAGATCATGGAGAATGAAATTACCTCTTAAAAGATGAGCGAAATTAGAAGTTAGATCTCTAAAGCTGGAAGCCTTGGAAAGAATTTCAAATGCTTCTTGAAATGATTCAGCCTGCAAAGAAAGCTTATCTACAAGATTATTCTTTTCTGGCATAGTTTACTATTGTTATGATAAAATTAAAAATGTGTAATTTTAATTAAGGGCAGCTTCTGTAGAATCTGCCTTTTCGGCAAATTGAAATAAACCCATAATTTTAAATGTTTTTTCTATTGTTGGATCAAGATTCGTAAAAACCAATTTACTCTGGTTTTGACTAAGCTGTTCAATAACATCAATCAGATAAGAAATCCCAATTGAATTTACAACTTTAGATTTTTCTAGATCAATAATTACTCTATTTATATCGCCATTAAGATGCTGCGAAACTTCATGGACAATTTTTTCTCCGCCAACGTTATTGAGATAACCTTCAGTTTTTAAGATTAAAGTTCGTTCTTTTAATTCACTGATTAAATTAAAATCACCACTCATTTTATTTCTCCGTTAAGTTAAATTCTTAATTAATGTAATTCTTGTTCCTGATGAACCGGATTCAATTATTAAATCATCCGACATTGATTTCATCAATTTTAATCCCCATCCGCGTTTGTTAGAACTATGTATCTTGTTTTCAATATTTGGTTCTTGAACTTCACCCGGATTGAACCCTTTGCCAAAATCAGTTACTAAAATTATTAATTTGTCTTTTGTCATTGAGAATTCAACATTAACGTATGGATTTTCGTCGCCTGAGTGTTCAAATCCATTTATAATTGCTTCAGTAACAAGTACTTTGGCTTCGCTGATTTTCTCTTCCGGTATTCCAAAATATGCCCCCAGCTTATCAAGACCTTCAATTGCTACCAGCTCGATATTTGGAACATTTGGTAGTTTAATATCTAAATTACGATCCATGTTTTTGATTCTTTCAATTGTTTAGAAACAATAAATGGTTGGCTTTATGAATATAATAAATTTTTTAATGATGTCCATAGTTTTAGCATTAATTAAGAAAATAAGGAAATATTTACTTTTACCAATCATACTTGACTTTTATGTCCACATTTAATTAGGTTCTCCCTAAGTTTAAAAAGTTTACATACTGAATAAAAAGTCCTAATACTTGCGTGAATAGTGCAAGATATCCCCAAACTATTCAATTATATTACTTTAAGTTAATTTCCAATAATAATATTATTAATGGGTAATATTGATATTTAGATCGATTGATGCGAACAAATAAGTTCTCGAATGATGGCTTATAGTTAATCTCTGAATGTCCTAAAATGTTTGCTTTTTCATGTGGCTGTGCTTAATAACCCTGAAATAAATCAATTATAAAAAATAATTACAAGGCTGTATATCATGATTCGATATTTTATCTATGCGTTTCTATCTTTCTGCTTTCTTTACTCAAGCATGCCGGCGCAATCATTTCAATCTAAAATAAAACAACTCTCTGAAAAATCTGATGTTATTTTAACCGGGAAAGTTGTTAAACAAAAATCAAATTGGAATGGTAATAAAACAAGAATTTACACAAATGTTACTATTGAAGTAAGTGAGTATGTAAAAGGTACCTCAATTGATAAAAATATTGTAGTTAAACATCCCGGCGGAGAAGTAGGAGATGTTGGAGAATGGTATTCTCATATGCCTAAATTTAATAATGATGAGGAAGTTTTACTTTTCGCAAAAAAAGATAAAAAGGATAAAAGCTATAAAGTATTAGATGGTGAAGATGGAAAACTTACTTTGTATCGTGATAAGAAAACCGGTGAGACAGTAACATCCTCTAACCTAAAAATTTCAACCCTTAAGAAAGAAATTAAAAACTATGTCAAGAAACAATAATGGGGATTAAGATGGCCGATTCTAAATTCATAGTTTTTAATAATCAATTAATTGAGGATAAAATGAAATTTTCGTACAATATTATAAACAGCATGTTAGTATTATTTCTAATTCTAAACATTAATAATAGAACTTTTGCCGACGGCGGAGAAAGCGAAACAACTAATAATGCGTTTGTATTTAATGGTTTAACTAGTCAGCTTTATGTATACGATGGACAACCTGCAAATTATAATGCAAATCAGAATGGATTTAAATTTTTTAACCGCAGTACTTCAAATAAAAAGATAAGTGTTCAGGTGAAAATTTATCTTCTTGGTGATACTCCAACTGATGTTGAAGTTCCTATCATTTATCGTAAGGTTAACAATGGGAATACATTTTCAATATATGTAAAAAATAATAAAGGTTATTTCTCTGTCGGAAATAACAATACTGCCACTGTTAGCACAACAGAATTTCCTGCTTATCAATGGATAACATTAAGAGGTACTTTTAACGGCAGTAAATTGAAAATTTATCAGGATGGTTCTTTAATTAGTAGCAATAATTTTAGTATGACATCTGGTTATAATATTACTAATGGAGTTACGGGTTTATTTATTGGTAAATCAGATGCTGGAGCTTTAAAAGGATTTATAGACCAAATAGAAATATATACTGATGATGATGAACCTGATAGTGATGGCGATGATGGAAATACTAAATATGGATATTGGGCTTTTACGGAAATAAGTTCAGGTAACGTATTAGTTGATCAATCAATTAAAAAAAATAATCTTAACATAAATGATATAACTGAGGTTGTACAAACAGACCATCTTCCCTTTTTTGTAGTTAATTCTACTTCAGATGAAGGAGATGCAAATCCTGGTGATGGAACGGCTGTTTCTTCAAACGGAAATTCTACTTTGAGATCAGTAATTGAAGAATCTAATTTAATTCCTGGCCAGCATTTAGTTTATTTTTATATTAAAAACTCTTCTCCTGTAATCCAGCCATTAACGGCATTACCTGCAATAGTTCAGTCTATTGTTTTAGATGGAACTACACAACCTGGTTATTCCGGTTCCCCTATAATAAGCATTAATGGAGATTTTGGGGGACTAACAATTAATGCTGGCAGCAGTTCTATTCAAGGTTTATCATTGAATAGTACTTCCGGATATGGACTTACACTTTCTACTTTAGGTGGAAATAATATTTCATCTAATCAAATTTCAGGGATATTAATAAGTTCACCTGAAAATAATATTAACAAAAATTCAATAACAGGTTCCGCAGTTAATGGAATTTCCATTATTGCTGGAGGAATAAATAATCATATTGGTAATGTAAACACAAACAATATTTTTAATAATAGCGGTTATGGAATTTCTATCACTGATGCAATTGGCAATCAATTCAAAAATAATATAATCGAAACCAATAGCCAGGGGGGTATTTATGTTTCAAATAGTTCAGGAATATTTACTGGAAATAAAGTTGATAATAATTCAGGTATTGGAGTTTCACTTGTAAATTCAAACGGTAATACATTTGAAACAAATAGCATCTCTGGAAATTTAAGCATTGGAATAAATTTTTTAACCTCTAACGAAAATACACTTTCAAACAATTCTATTAATGAAAATTCTGGTGATGGATTAGTTATTGACGGTAATAGCAATTCGGTTAGTAGCGATAGTATAAAAAGAAACTCCGGTATTGGTTTATTTATAAGTGGTGGTTCTGGAAATCAAATAAATAATAATTTTGTTGAAAGCAATATGTTAGGTGGTATTTCATTATCTAACAGCATTGGACCGATAACAGGAAATATTGTGAGTGGTAATTTGGCATTTGGAATATCTATAGGTGCTTCAAATGAAATTGTAATTACCGGGAACACAATCTCTGGAAATACTACTTATGGATTACTCATTAATGGCAGCAGTAATAAAATTGATGACAATAATATATTTGACAATGGAAGTTCAGGCGTTTTTGTGCAATCCGGAACTGGGAATTCAATTTTAAACAACTCGATTTATAATAACTCAACTTTAGGAATTAATTTAGGTGGGTTGGCGAATGAATCACAATCTTACCCAATATTAAATTCTCTTTACAGTTGGCAAGATTCAACTGCATTGCCAAATATAAAAGGCGGTTCTGCAATTCAAGGCACTATTAATAGTACCCCAGGAAAAAATTTTAAAATTCAGTTTTTTGCAAACCCAAATACAACAAATAGAGAAGGGAAGCGTTATTTAGGTGAAACTGATGTAACAACTGATATTGCTGGTGAAGCAGATTTTTTGGCTAATCTAAAAGATGCTGTTCTTTCAGATGGAGAAGTGGTTTGTGCTACTGCAACTAAATTAGACAGCGTTGGGAATCCATTGAGCACTTCTGAATTTTCAGAATCTATTGTCAGGCAAGCAGATGAAGGTTTACACTATAAAGTAAATACAACTTTAGCGGGCATTCCACTTCATTGGAAAGACGGTAAGAGTAAATACCAAATTGCCCAATCGGTTATTAATAAGGGTTTTGAGAGTCAAGTACAAAATGGTTTTAACACTTGGAATATTTTAACTCAGTTAAATTATACACAACGAATCGCTTCTAATTCAGAACATTGGGGCGGCGATGCGGATGGGATTAATAATGTTGTTTGGATCCCCACTACCACCCAATGGGAAGATTCTACGGACGCTCCAACAAATGTATTGGCTGTAACAAGAGTGAGATACAATGCTCTGAATGGTGAAATTACAGATGCGGATATCGCAATAAACGGTCAGCCGGTTTCGCTTACGGGACATGGTCAATTTTATTGGTCGACTAATGGAGATACTGATAAAGTTGATGTTCAAAATACTGCAACTCACGAAATCGGGCATTACTCAGGATTAGCAGATTTATATAATCCTGGCGATTTGCTTTATACGTTGGATATGAAGAATAACAATCAAGGCGCCACAATGTATGGCCGAATAGATGTTGGAGAATTAAGTAAGCGAGATTTACATCCGATATCATATACTAATCAAGCTGATGTAACAAATTATGATATCGGCGGCATAAATTATATTTATAATCATCTTGGACAAGTTAACTATGATATAGTTTTGGTATTTGACGGCTCAACCAATTTCACATCGCAGGCAGCTCTTAATGCATTTATTCCATCAAAAAATGCAGGCGCATCATTGATTTCGAATTTAAGAATGGGTGATAATGTTGGGTGGATAAATGGGACAAATGAAACACAAACAATAGGGAATAATTTTAATCAGCTCTTAACGGATTTAAGCCAGTTGCAGCCTAATCAAACCGGCAATCTTGCAGATCGAATAACGGCTGCTGAAAATTTGTTTAGTGGTTCTTCAATTAATAAAAAAGTGATAATACTGTTTAGTGCCGGCCAAATTTCTGCAGATTCACTTATAACTAATTTAAATCTTAATCCTGATATAAAAATTTATACAATGGGATTTGATGGTTTAAATGGTGGACAGGATTTGATGAGCTGGCTGGCTAATACAACCGGAGGTGAATATGCTAAAGTAGCTAATGCTACAAATATTCCCACTACAGTTAATATTATGTGGCTGCGGTTGCTTGGTTTACAGATATCTTATTTATCCGGAGAAATTAGCAGTGATTTAATTTCAAGCGGATTGGCATGGCAAGGTGGTCTTGCATGGCAGGGTGGTTTAGCTTGGCAAGGAGGGTTAGCATGGCAGGGTGGTCTTGCATGGCAAGGTGGATTAGCTTGGCAGGGCGGTCTTGCATGGCAAGGCGGACTTGCTTGGCAGGGCGGACTTGCTTGGCAGGGCGGAACTCTCGATTTAGGACTTGCATGGCAGGGTAGTAATTATGGTTTAGTCGCACTTCCTCCTGGAGTACATGTTACAAATCCTCCTAATCTTCCGGCTGAAGCCATAACAGAACAAAACTATTATGATTCAGCAAATGCAAAATATGATATTGAACTAGTAGATGGTTATGGAAATAATAGCATTTATCCATTTAAATTTTTTAGAATACATAATCCTGGAATTGGAGCTTGGACTTATGCAATTGTTGAAATCACACCCCCCGCTACTCCTGAACCAATTAATGTTTATATGGCTAACGGCTCTGATTTAATACTTAAATTTAATTCAGATCAGGAAAGATATTATGTACATTATGATCAGGTCGGTAATGCAATACCTGTTGTAGTTAATTTACAGGCGATACTAACTCAAGGAGGGGAATCAAGCGGGTTTACCGGTGATGTGAAAAATAATGGCACTCCCATAAATGATGCTGCTGTAAGTGTGAAGATAACATCTCCCGATAGTCAAACTGTTGTTGGAAGATTAAAACCAATGGGAAATGGAGTTTATACAATTGCACTT
>CAZRMA010000033.1:0-15764 GCA_964600655.1 uncultured Ignavibacteriaceae bacterium | reverse complement strand
TTTTAATACATTCCGCCCATATCACCCATACCGCCGCCTGGCATTTGAGGCATAGCAGATTCTTGCTCTTTCTTTTCATAAACAACTGCTTCGGTTGTAATTAGCAGAGAAGCTACTGATGCCGCATTTTCCAAAGCTGTTCTTGTAACTTTGGTTGGGTCAATCACTCCGGATTTAATAAGATTTTCATAAGTTTCTGTAGCAGCATTAAATCCAAAATCATCTTTACCTTCTTTTACTTTCTGCAGCACAACTGCTCCTTCTATCCCGGCATTATTAACTATCTGTCTTAAAGGTTCTTCAAGAGCTTTCTGAATTATTTTTACACCGGTTGATTGGTCTAAATTCTCTCCTTTAATTTTATCTAATCCGGGTATTGCTCTAATAAATGCAACGCCGCCGCCGGCAACAATTCCTTCTTGAACCGCAGCTCGGGTAGCATGAAGAGCATCTTCAACTCTTGCTTTCTTTTCTTTCATTTCAATTTCAGTTGATGCCCCAATCTTTAATACAGCAACACCGCCGGAAAGTTTTGCCAATCTCTCCTGAAGTTTTTCTTTATCGTAATCGGAAGTGGTTTTGTCAATTTGTGATTTTATTTCATTAATTCTTTTCTTTATATCATCCGTTTTCCCGGCACCTTCAACAATAGTAGTGTTATCTTTATCGAGAACAACTTTTTTTGCACTTCCAAGATCAGCTATTGTTGTATTTTCCAATTTGAATCCTCTCTCTTCGGAAATAACCGTTCCGCCTGTTAATACTGCAATATCTTCCAGCATGGCTTTTCTTCTATCGCCAAATCCTGGAGCTTTTACAGCAGCAATCTTTAAAGTACCTCTTAGCCTATTAACCACTAATGTAGCAAGTGCTTCGCCTTCAAGGTCTTCAGTAATTACCAGCAAAGCTTTTCCCGCTTGAGCAACTTTTTCCAAAATTGGAAGAAGATCTTTCATTGCAGAGATTTTTTTATCGTGAATCAATATATAAGGATCTTCAAGTACGGCTTCCATGCTTTCAGAATTTGTTACAAAGTAAGGTGACAGATAACCTCTATCGAATTGCATACCTTCCACAACTTCAAGTGATGTCTCGGTTCCTTTTGCTTCTTCAACAGTAATTACACCATCTTTACCAACTTTCTCCATTGCATCGGCAATAAGATCGCCAATAGTTTTATCATTATTAGCGGAGATAGAACCCACTTGAGAAATTTCATTTCTTCCTTCAACATCACGGCTAATGGATTTTAAGTATTCAACAACACTGGTAACAGCAAGGTCAATCCCTCTTTTTAAATCCATCGGATTTGCTCCAGCAGTTACATTCTTTAAACCCTCGCGATAAATTGCCTGAGCCAATACTGTAGCTGTTGTTGTACCGTCACCGGCAACATCGCTCGTTTTACTCGCAACTTCACGAACCATTTGTGCACCCATGTTTTCAGTTGGGTCCTCAAGTTCGATTTCTTTCGCTACCGAAACACCATCTTTGGTTACAGTCGGAGCGCCAAATTTTTTCTCAAGGATAACATTACGCCCTTTAGGGCCTAACGTCACTTTCACAGCATTTGCCAGTTTGTCTACACCTCTTTTTAGCTTAGTGCGGGCTTCACTGTTATATTCAATTAATTTTGATGACATTATTAAACCTCATTATTATATATATTTTCCAAAAATTTATTTACTAATTATTGCGAATATGTCGCTCTCACGCATAATTAAAAATTCTTCACCTTCAACGGTAACTTCGGTACCACTGTATTTTCCATAAAGAATTTTATCACCTTCTTTGACTTCCAACTTTACTTGTTTTCCATCTTCAGTAATTTTTCCTGGTCCAACAGCTACTATCGTTCCTTCAATTGGTTTTTCTTTAGCAATATCGGGAAGTATAATTCCCCCTTTGGACGTTTCTGCTGCTTCCATTGGCCTTACAATAACTCGATCTGCCAGTGGTTTTAAATTTATTTTATTCATTTTTTTGCCTTAAATTTAATTATTTGTTAGAATTGTTAGCACTCTCATTAGGTGAGTGCTAATATACTCTTTAATTAATGAGTTAACAAGAACTATTTTAGATTTCTTTTAAAAAAATTTCAGAGTCTTTATTGAAGAAATAAAAGACATTCTTTAAAAATTAAAATTAAGCACAAGATCCATTTCCAATTTGTATTTATTACAAAATGCGGCTGATTAATTTTTGATTTATTTATGCAATTAAATTAAAGTTAAAATTAGCTCCGGATTAAAATTTTGACACACTCATAAGATGTAATCCATTTTTCATCCCTATGGATTATTGTACCACAGTTTAATTCTAACTAATGTCACAATGAATTAATATATTTTAATAATGATTCAACATACAGAGTAGGTCAACAATTAAATGAAATGAATTAGTTTATAACAAAACAAAGGAAAATAAAAATGAGTAAAGGTTAGAACACAAAAAGAGGTGATAAGAAAACACCTTTAAAAACTATGAAAGAAAAAAAGGCAGCAAAAAATGAAACGAAAAATGAGAAAAAACATCCCGGCTTATTGAATGAGTCGAAATGAAAATGGCAGACTTGTTAAAATATTTGTTTTCTCTTCCATCAAACGATTAGAGAATATTTTGTTGTTCAGGATTAATAAAATGAAAATTAAAATACGTATACTTCTTATTGAAGATAACCAGCTTTTAAGAGACGGTATTGCTTCAGTACTTGAGAATCAAAAAGATATTAAAATACTCACAGTATCAAAAAGATATGAAAATCTTATTACAAAAATTGCGCGGCTCAAACCCAACGTAATTCTATTGGATTTGGGATTAAGAAACCGTAATAGCTTAACAATTGTGGAATTAGTTAAAAAGGACTTTCCTGATGCAAACATTATTATGATGGATCTTGCGCCTGTACCGGCAGATGTAAATTTATTTTTAAAAGCCGGTGCATCCGGATTTATCTTAAAGGATACAAGTCCGGATAATTTTCTTGCAACTATCCGGGCAGTTGCAGAAGGAACCAAGGTGCTTCCGTCTAATTTAAATCAATCACTTTTTTCACAAATAGTTGAGCATGCGGTAAAAGGGAAAAAAGTAAAACTAGGTGCAGCTGTTCGTATGACAAAGGATGAACTCGAAATAATTAAATTAATTGGCAGTGGATTAAGTAATATCGAAATTGGCAAAAAACTTGGCGTTTCAACTATATCTGTTAAAGGCCATATTCATAATATAATGAAGAAGCTTGCATTGCACACTCGGTTAGAAGTTGTAAACCATATGCAATCTAAAAAATCTGTTAAAATGAATGACAAGATTAAATTACTAACTAAGTAAGAGGCGTTAGTAAAGATCATTTGATTCCTATGGAAACTTATAGTCCCAACATCGGTTTTTTTATTATGCTTAATTGTTATTGTACTAGGCATGGAGTTGTATCCAACATTTACATTTTACTAAAGTAATTCAACATTTTTCGCCGAACTCACCTGAGTGCGAATTGCCTTTGGCGGTTTTTAATTCTCCATCATTTAAAATTTTACCGGAAGAAACTGCGTCATGAATATCTCTCTGAATCTGCATTGTATAATTATTGCCAAACTCTTCTAGTCCGTTTTTGTCAATCTGTTGTTCATTAAATTGAATTTCGCTTGCATTAACTATGTCATGTAAATCAAAAATTATCTGATTAATTTTTTCATCGATTTCCAAATAAGTCTTCATCGATATGATTGAATTATCAATATCATTTTCAATTTTTATTGAATTCTGACTGATAATCTTTAAATCATTTAATGTATTTTCTGAGATCGTACGAAGCGAAGAAAACATATCTTCAACACTAGAAAAGAATGAATCTAAATTTTTCTTTTCATTTACTTCGGTTTTAGTGTCTGTTGTTTTTTGTAACTGCTGCGAAACTTCCCAGACAGACATCAGCATTTTTATTACAGAATCGGTATCGTTTTTAGACTGAACTGAAAGCTTTTGTGTTGCCTCTGCTAAAACTCCCAAGGCAGCTCCCTCATGTCCAGTGTGCGCAGCTTTTATACTAGCATTCAATGAAATGAGTTCTATTTCCGAACCTATATTACTTATTTCATTTATGAACATTGAAAGATCATTTATAGTTGTGGCAACTTTATTGATGACGCTGTAAAATTCATTATTGATTTCCTCCATACTATTAAGCGAAGCTAATACTTCATTAAACCCTGAATTGACCTGGTTAATAAATGTGTTGTTGCCATTGCCTGAATTATCCATCAATTTAAGAATCTCTTCCGACATACCGGCGATATCAATTTTAATTTCATCTAGACTTGAAATAATATTTAACGCTGCCTTATTTAATTCATTTTTAGAATTATTTAGTTGTGCGGATTGTAATTTTACAGCATCTTGTATATAAACAACTAACTTTTTATTATCATCCGGGTCGTCATTTTCTTTTAACAGAGCGATTTTTTCAGACAGATTTTTTATCACTGTATTAACATTTTCGATTTGCTGGCGAGTAATGTGATGAAACTGAATTGCTGTAACCAAAGAACCAATTTCATGTTTTATATTTTCGCTTTTTGTATGGAGAACTTCAACTTCATTCAAGCTTAATTCATTTTTTTCAAAAAGAGTTTGTAAAGCTTTTTGGCTTCTATTTAAAATTGTATTTGAATTTTCCTTCTTACTCTTTTGAAGATTTAAAATTTCCCTTTGCGCATTCCTGATTAGGTCAACTAAAAATTTTGTTTTATCTCTAAACCCTCGCGACTTATCGGAAATTAACACTGAAAGATTATTTATATTTTCGGCAATAACATTAAACCCTCTATCATTATTTCCTAAACGGGCACTTTCAATTTTTATTGATATCCCTTGTGCATCAAGATGTTTTACGAGTTTGTTAAATGCCATTGAATCACTATATATTGATCCCAGGTGTTTTACTATTTGAAAAAATGAATTTTCACTATCCTGGAATTTGGAGTTGGTTTTAGATATGTAATTATTTACGTAATCTGATATTGATTTTAATTTTTCTATAATTTCCTTATACTGATCGCTTGAGAAAAGGTTCATTACGTCAGAGTTTTTTTTTGAAACAGTCTTTATCTCTGAATCATAATATTGTAAATTCTTACTAATACAAAAGAATTGTTCATCGGAAAGGGATAGTATTTGTTCAAGCTGATTGGAAATGTTTTCCAGATTTTCAGACCAACTTGATTTTAATTGATTAATTTCGGTATTGGATGTACTCAATTTTTTCTTCGTTTATTCTATAGTTTGCATTGCCGCACTTTTCTTTTAAATAATTAAGACGTGCGTAATCTTTAACAAAAACCAATCTTCTTTTACCATCCTAATTTGTACTTTAGGATAAATTTTGTCCGCTTTAATTTGCTAACGAAATTAAAGGAGAATTGCATCCAAGAGTTTTTTGAGGTGGATTAAAAAATTGTTAATACACCACTTAATAAAATAATTTCTTCGGATAGTATTCACTCATAAGTCAAACTTAAACGAATACTTATTCCATAATCGTATGTAATTACAATAAGTTTAGTAACATAACAGAATGGAAATATGAAGATATTGGGAATGACAAAATTGTGTTCTTATTTTCAATATTGAACAAATTTTGAAATTTACTAAATGTTAAATTTAAAGAATATAATAGTGAGTTGAGGAGTGTGAAAATAAATTTGTTGGCTCTATTATTTAAATATTTGAGTTATTTCAAGTGTGGTTAAAAAAAACAAAGAAATTATGTAAATAAATAAGGGCATTAAATTTTTAGTAAAAAAGCCTGACCAAATATCAGGCTTTAATAATTCAAATTAATGCTTAAGGCCTACCACCTGCGTCCACCGCCGCTGCCGCCGCCTCTGTTTCCGCCTCTTCCGCCGCCGCCGCCTCTCCTATCGGTCTTAGGACGAGCTTCGTTTACAACTATTTTTTTGCCCTTAAGTTCAACAGTATTTAATTCCGACATTGCTTTTTGAGCTTCAGCTTGACCCGGCATTTCTATAAAACCGAATCCTTTAGATTCACCTGAGAATAAATCTCGAATAATTTTAACAGTTCTAACGTTGCCATATTCTGAAAATAGATTTTGCAAATCATCATCATTAACATCTTTTGACAAGTTCCCTACAAAAATGTTCATAACATCCTTCCTTTATTTTTAACTGATTATTTAGTTTACCAGAATACTTTTAGCGTGATACCGATGAAGTAGACCGATTGCGGACTTAATATTGTGGAGAAAATTTTAATTAAAATCTAATATACAAATTAAAAAACCACCTTAGTGGTGGTTTAAATGCGGGGCCGACGAGACTCGAACTCGCGACCTCCTGCGTGACAGGCAGGCGTTCTAACCAACTGAACTACGACCCCAAAAATTTTTATGAACTTAATGGACTCCAAAACTCCATTTATTTCTATCTAATTATAAAAAAATCATATAATTGATAGATGAAATTTTACTTAAAATGGAAGTCAAATATATATTAAGATGCTACTAAAATCAATATAGATTTAGTCTGAAATTAATTTATTGTTTTTTACCTTCCCCGAATGAAATACCCACAGACTTTGCTGCAAATACAGCTTGTGTATCTGGCTGAACTAACTTTTGATGAGAAATAGCATCTATTATTTTAACATTTTTAACTTCATTACCTTTAAGCGCAACCATTCTCCCAAATTTTTTATTTGCTGCTAATTCTATAGCAAATGCACCGAATTTAGTGGATAAAATTCTATCAAATGGAGTCGGACTACCGCCTCTTTGCAAGTGTCCAAGAACTGTTACACGAGTCTCTCTCCCGGTATTTTCTTCAATTTTTGCAGCAACCACTTCTGCAATTCCGCCCAACTGATTTGGATCGTGTCTTTTAATATCTTGCCCTTTCATAACCATCTCGCCATCTTTTGGTTTTGCACCTTCAGCAACACAAACCAAGCTGAACTTTTTACCCATTAATTCTCTTTTTAATATTTTGTCGTAAATAGCTTCGTAGGAAAATGGTATTTCGGGAATTAAGATAATATCTGCACCGCCAGCCAATCCTCCGTTTAGAGCAATCCAACCTGCATATCTTCCCATTACCTCTACAACAATTACTCTATGGTGGGATGATGCTGTTGTATGAAGCCTATCCAGAGCCTCTGAAACGACATATACGGCAGAATCATGTCCGAATGTTAAATCAGTAGCTTCCAAATCATTATCTATAGTCTTTGGAACCCCGATTACATTTATTCCCATAGCACTAAGTTTGTTACAAATATGCATTGTCCCATCTCCACCAATGGCAATCAATACATCTAATCCCCATGCTTCATAATTTTTAAGTGCCGATTCTGATTTATTTACAATTTCAATTTTCCCATCCTTTGAAACCGGCCAATGAAAAGGATCGCCTTTATTTGAAGATCCTAGAATTGTACCTCCTCTTGCCAAAATTCCTGAAACATCTGTATTTTTAAGTTCTTTTGCTCTACCTTCCACAAAGCCTTCAAATCCATCGATAATACCGTAAACAGACATACCATAATCCTGAGCAGGTTTCGTAACGCCTCTAATTACCGCATTTAAACCAGGACAATCGCCTCCGCCCGTTAATATTCCAATTCTTTTAACTTTTGATACTGCAGCCATTTTTCTTACCTATTAATTTCAAATTTGTTTATAATAATTTTTTTGTTGTTTTAAAATGTAGCTTTACTAATGAGCTTAAAACATTTTTGTCATATTTTTGTTTTAGTTCTATAGCAGTCTCTTCCACTTTTGATGAAGCACCTTTAGGAAGATTGATTCCAATTTTTTTGCTTTGTTCTTCAAACCAAATATTCAATTTATTTCTTGCTAAAATTGATGCCGCTGCTACCGCAGTATATCTTTCAGCCTTTGTAAATTGATGCAGTGTTATCATCTTACCTTTTTCTTGTAGAAAACCTTTTATTAATCTTTCATCTCCAAATTTATCACTAATTACTTCTAATGCATTATTATTTTTAAGAACATTCTCAATTACTTTTGCATGACCCCAAGCTAATAACTTGTTTAAGTTTCCAAATTGTTCATAAAGTATATTATATTTTTCTGGAGAAATTAATATAATATCAAAATTATTTTTGACAATTTTTTTGATCTCTTTCGCAAGGCTGTTAATAGCGGGATCACTTAAAAGCTTACTGTCCTTAACGCCAATTTTTTTCAAATCCGCATTAGCATTATTATCGACAAAAACTCCTGCAATTATTAGAGGTCCGAAATAATCTCCTTTACCGGATTCATCTGTCCCTATATATGTATCAGGTTCAATTAATTCATTCGTTTCCTGTTGAAATAACTTCTCCCCAAATATTACACTATTCAAATTGGAATAAAGCTGAGAGTTTACATTACCTTGAAGAACGGTTTTATTACCTTTTTTTCCGAAATAAACTTGCAGTTTAACTTTTTCAGAATTGTCAGAAATAATAATTTCATAACAAAATTCTCTTCTTATTGGTTCGGAAATGTGGATATTTTTACTGACTAAAACATTTATGTAAGAACTAATAATCTTTTTAGCTGAAATTTCTACTGAATTCAATTCCATTTTTAAATTTTGAAATACAAAGATAAGCAAAAACAATAAATTTCTAAAATAATTTAATTCTTACTCGATTTAACTAAAAGAAATGTTTGATCTGCTTCACGGCACTATTCTTGTAAACTTATAATAAAAAAATTGATTTTTCTATTATATCATATTACTTTATAATTAGTAATGGATTTAAATGAGGGAGTCAAAATGAGAGATAAAATAAATTCTGAAAAAGACATTGTTCGAGTTCTAATTATTTTTTTCCTGCTTTCAAGTACCACTACTTGCCTTGCTCAATCGAATAATCTTGCAAAAGATATGTCTCAAAAACTAAAAGAAAAAGTTCTTCTTAGTGATAGCCAAACAAAGAATATTGAAAACATTTTAAATGATTATATTTCCGCCAAAACAAGTAACCAAAATTCACAAGTAATAAAAAGAATTAAAGATGATGTTTCAAGATTACTTGATAAAAAACAAAAAATAAAATTTGATGTTATACAATATAGCTGGTGGAATGAAGTTGATGAAAGTCTTGCAGAATTAAAAGCTAAATAGGCATCAGTATATATTAGGAAGAAAACTCTATCCGGAATTCTGTATACCCATTTCTAAGCAAAGATAATGTTCCTCCCAGTTGATCTGTTAATGTGTTAACTAATTGCAGCCCCAATGATTCAGTATTCTTATAATCAACGTTAATGGGAAACCCGATTCCATTATCCTTAACTACAAGAGTAAAATTACGCTGCTTCAATTCTTTCATGCTGATTATCACTTCCCCTTTTCTACCTTCGGGGAAAGCATGCTTAAAGCAATTTGTAATTAATTCATTAACAATTAAACCGCATAAAATCGCTATATCAATTTCTAATTTTACTCCTTCGAGGTCGTTTACCAATTTAATTTTACTTGCATCCAGGTTATACGACCTAAATAAATCCTTTGATAGGGATTGAATATATTCTGAGAATTCAACTCTGTTCAAGTCTTTTGATTGATAAAGCTTTTCATGTATCAGTGCCATTGAACGAACGCGGTTTTGACTTTCTCTAAAAATCTCCAAAGATTTTTGATCTTCAATATAGCCCGATTGGAGATTTAGCAAACTTGAGATAACCTGTAAATTGTTTTTTACACGGTGATGAATTTCCCTTAGCAAAACTACTTTTTCCTGAAGTGATTCATTTATCCTTTCCTGAGCCTTTTTTCTCTCTTCAACTTCTTTAATTAAATTTTTGTTCGCCTTTGAAAGTTCTGCTGTTCGTTCCTCAACTCTTTTTTCAAGCAAGTCTTTTGATCTTTGAAGAGCTTCAAGAGCAACTTTTCGTCTGGTTGTATTTCTAATTATACTTAATCCGCCAACAACTTCATTGGTTTCATTTTGAATTGGTGAATAATACGCCTCGAAATATCCTTTCTTCCCTGTTTCTGGCAAACTGAACCACTTATCTTTAGAAATAACAAATTGTCCATTTAATGCATCAGCAATACTTTTATCTTCTCCAATATCTTTTAAAAAAGGGAAAATTTTAAAAACAGATTTACCGATTGCATTAGCTCTTCTAATTCCAGTCATCGATTCAAGCCCTGGATTCCAAACTTTAATCATGGCTTCATTATCAAATGCTAAGATACCATCTATGCTGCTTCTTAATAATCGTTCTGAAAAATCACTTGCCAATCTTATTTCTTTTTCAACCTTCTTCCGCTCATTAATTTCATTATTCAATATATAAAAGCCGCTTAAAAAAATTAGGCAGCTCACCAGTGTTCCAACCAATATTGTAATAGATGCATTCTTTACCATCTCAAGAACTTCTTTATCCTTTTGAATTAGCGATTCGAACTCTGTTGTTTCCATATCATTTGTAATTCTACGTATACTATTCATATACTGCTGCCACACCCCTTTACGCAAATTTTCAATTTCTGTTTGCAGTTCCTCATCTTTTTGAAGAGTGATTCTTTGCTGGAGGGTTTCAAATCTGTACATTATAAGACTTTCAAGAGAATCAAGCCTACTTACTTGCACAGGTTCTTTTTTAAATAATGTTTTTAGAATAGTTATTTCATCAGCAACCTGAAGCTTTTGATCCTGAATTGGTTTCAAAAATCTATCCTGGTTCGTTAATAAATAACTTCTCTGATTTTCTTCAGCTAATGCAACACGCGTGAGAATTGATTCTATATGATTTAAAACCCGATAGGAATTTTGGCGCCATTCCGAAGCTGTAAATACTTCAGTAATTGATCTGTAAGTGACAAGTCCAATTCCGATAATCACTATTAGAACAAGAATTAAGGCCCCGGATATTGTTTTTATTTCTAAAAATTTTTTCATTGAATAATTTTGTAAAAACGTTATTATAATAATAAAAAATTTTAGACCCTTTTATGCTTGAGCAACATCACTTCGTTCTTAGTAGGTATTGGAAACATCAATGATATATTTATACTCAACTTAAGTTATAGTATTGAATTTTCTTCTTAAAGATAAGTCCAAAAACATCAAATTTTAATCTCAATTAATAAATATCAATAAATGTTAAAAACTATTTTGAATGCGTAAAAAGAACAACTCATTTACCACAGAGTTTGTTTATTCTTTAATAAAATAAATGTGAGTTGGTTCACTGTTTTTTTTATGTCATTATTTTAAATTTAGTGTAATTATTAGTTAAGGTATTAACATATGAAGTGGTTGATTATAATTTCACTTTTTATTTTATGGTTGGCAGGGATTATTTTCAAAATAGATGAAGGGGGTTTACTATTAAACTCCTTAATTATCGCAGCCACCATTTTACTCGTTTTTGATTTATTCAAAAATAAGAGAAGAAATATAATTAAGTCGGACTAATAGAATAATTCATACTTTAACTAATTTATCATTATTTCTTATTTTCAACTGTATACTTTTCTACTTCAGACCAAACACGAAGTAAATTTCCTGAACAAATCTTTTCAATATCTTTATCTGAATAACCTCGCTTTATCAATTCATAAATTAAATTTGGATAGCAAGAAACATCTTTTAATTTTTCGGGGACTAATCCAACCCCATCAAAATCAGAACCTAAGCCAACATGATCAATTCCAACTAATTTTACAACATGATCAATTTGTTTAACCACATCTTCTATGGTAGCATTTCCCAACGGGAATTTTTTATTAAATTCTTTAACAGTTTCACCCGGATGATCAGCTAAATATGATTTTCTTAGCGAATCCCGCATATCAGATTTAAGCCTAAACTCATTATTTACAAGATAAGAACCAAAGAATATTTGAATTACTCCTCCATGGTTTCCTAACTGTTTTATCATATCATCAGTCATATTTCTTTTATATCCGGGAGTTAACGCGCGGCAGCCTGAATGTGAAGCAATAACAGGTGCTTTTGATAATCCAATTACATCATAAAAAGTTGAATCGGCAACGTGTGAAATATCAATCATGATTCCCAGCCTATTCATTTCGTTAACTACCTTTTCCCCGAATGGGCTTAATCCATTCCACATCAGAGTATCATCGCCTGATGAATCACAAATATGATTATTTTTAACATGGCATAGAGTTATATAGCGTATCCCTTTATCATAAAAATATTTTAGATTATGTAAATCACCTTCAATTGGGGCACCATTTTCCATTCCCATTGGAAATGAAATTCGATGATTCGAAAATTGTTTTTTCACAGATTCGGGAGAATCGGCAAGAATAAATTTGTTAGGATATTTTTTTGTTAAATTATAAACTAAATCTATTAATGAATCAGCCTTTGCTTTTGCACCGTTATCTTCATAAGACGTCGGGATATAAATTGACATAAAAGCAGCATTCAATCCACCGTCAATTGCACGTTGATAATCAAATTGTCCTTGATCGCCTTTTACCGAAACATCATAGTAACCATTGCCTAGTTCATATGGCAAATCTATGTGCGTATCAATGATTAAATATTTTTGTGCAAGCATTTGTGCTTTTTCCTTAAGCTGCTCATCATTCTGACCGTAAGTTTTTGTAACGTTAATTAATAGTATAGCTATCAAAATAACATTAGTCACAATTTTCATTTTAACCTCATAAGAAATTTTGAAATAATTTAATTTTTGCCCCACTTCAAAACATCAATTCTTACTTTTGCAATTCCGCTTTGTACCATTTCTAACTTCTTTGCAGCGCCTAAGGAAAGATCTATATCTCTTCCATTTGTATCCGGTTTGCGATCATTAATTTTTAGTATAATTGATTTTCCATTTGACATGTTTGTAACCTTAACAATTGTACCAAAAGGATAGCTAATATGAGCAGCGCTTATTCCATACATATCATAAGTTTCGCCATTAGCGGTTTTTCTTCCATTAAATTTATCTGCGTAATAAGAAGCAACCGTATATTCAGTTTGAAGTATAGATGCGTCATCATAATCTGATATTTCCGAAGTGGTAGTATTAGAAGATTCACTATTGGTTGTGTATCGTGTTGTGCTTGAACATCCGAAAAATCCGAACGCAGATATAATCAAAATAAAATATTTGAATTTCATCTATAAGTAATTATTTGTTTTGATAAATATATAAATGTTAATTAAAAGATGAGATAGATTAGCCAAAAGAAATCAATATTTATTTAGTTGATCTGGAGGGTATTCGTTGATTATATAGTGAAGCTCGTTAATATAACGAGCCTCACTTAACATAATCTTTTTATTTTAAAAGAATCATTTTCTTTGTTACCACAAAATTGTCCGCTTTAATTCGGTACAAATAAATTCCGCTTGCAAGGTTTGCAGCATTAAAATTTACCTTGTAAAATCCGGGAGATTTTTCTTCGTTTACCAATAACTCAACTTCCCTTCCCAGCAAATCATAAATTTTTAATGTAACTAAAGTTCCATCTTTGGAAGAATTAAGATTTGAAGGAATGGAATATTTTATTGTTGTGCTTGGATTAAATGGATTTGGATAATTCTGATATAATTGAAAAACATTTGGAACAAGGTTTTCATCATTCACACCTACCAACGTTTGGTTTGCATACCAAAATCCGGAATATATACCATTATTGGAATTACTTGAAATGCCTACGAATGTTTGTCCAACAGTTCCAGTTATGCTGTTATTTGTCGAAGCTGTAATACCCCCACCATTCCCAAATACTCCTCTTTCAATTGAGTATTGGGCATTAACACTTTGACTATTTAACAATATCCAGCAAATCATGAATAATATTGAAATTACTAATTTCATTTTTGCCTCTTAATTTTAAATTACAAAATTAAAATCACCATCACTTCTGAAGTAATTGTTCTAATCTTTCAATTCTTTTTTGAAGCTCTTCAATTGTTTTTTGCTGCTCCTGAATTGCTTTTATTGCTATTACTCCAAATCCACTATAATCTAAACCAAAATGCGTTTCATCATTATCAGCATTTAACGTATGTACTAACTCCGGAAATAGCGGCTGCACGTCCTGAGCTATAAAGCCTAATGTTAATGGCGCAGTCGATTTGTTATCTAAATAATGAAATGTTTTGGGTTTAAGCTGCATAACTTTTGAAAGATAAGTTGAACTTACTTGTTTAATATCTTTCTTCATTCTGGCATCGGACAGGGTTACATAGTTTCCGCTAACATCATCGAAGGCTCCTTTTTCAACACCATTGAAAACAATATATAAATCATTTAACCCATTTGAAACATAAAAAGTCCATTCATTATTGTTAGATGCGTAGTTATGAATTTTAAATCCTTCGGTTGTATAGCCTCCTCCTCCATGTTCAACAGAAACAAATCCTTTTTGCTCAATATATAAACGTCTTTCGTCACCACCACCGCTATATTCTTCGTATAATTGAAGATCTTGTCCTCCATTTGTTGTACTGAATCTGTAGCCATCACCATTATTTGGATAGCCGAGTTTTATAGCACCCACATTACTATTTACCCTCAAAGTACCATTTATTTCTAATTTTTCAGAGGGTAATGTTGTTCCTATACCAACTTGCCCGATTGAATCTACTACTAACTTAAAGCCATTAATATTGTAAAGTTTCCAAGCTTTATCATTACCGTCCCAGGTGGTCCATGCACGTTCAACTCCATTGGATGCAAATCCATAAAATGGCCTGCCGGTTGCTGATTGAGTTTCTACATACATTCCACCATAATTATTTCCAGAGGTAGTTGATCGAATACCAAAAAATTCATTAGCAGTTATTGGAGTGGAACGGCCTACAAACACTTTACCTGCATCATAAAATAAATCGCTTCCATTGCTTTGCCATGGACTACCGCTAACCGAGCCAGGTGCCCAATTAGAGCCATTCCATTGTAAGACCTGCCCATTTGTTGGTGCTGTATTTAAAATATTTCTTCCGCGTATTTTATTTACCATTGGATTTGGATAAGTGCCTGACAAATCTCCTCCGGCATTACCTCCAGGGGGCAAACTTAAACCAGGAGATAATTTGTCTTGAGTTATTGCTCCATCAACAATTTTTTCTGTAGTAATGGTGCTATCTTCTACTGTCTTTGAATTTAAACTATATGCCGAAGCGGTTAACATAATTCTTGGTTCCAGTTCAGCATCACCTTCAACCGAAATTCCCAACCAGTATGGTTCATTAAATGCTAGTCCAAATGGAACAACATCTCCCAAAACAATATTAAAAATTCCATCTCTTACATCAGCATTTTGTGTCTCGTTCCATAAAGCAGTCCCATTGGTTGCTACCTCATATAATTTAAATGTTAAAGATTTTGAGCCGTTAACAAGATTACCTGCATTGTCTTTCAATACACCCTGGTAATTTATTTTTGCAGGAACTTGGGCAAAAATTTCGCAAACCATAAAAACTAACAGTAATAAAAAAGTTGTTACAACGTTTTTCACTGAGACCTCCGATTATGATTATTAAAGAATGGCTGTTTTATTCATATATACTGAAACTTAATTATTTCATTTAAATAATATATTTGCTCAATAAATTTGGTGAAGCGGAAATTGGAAATGGAATTGAATCATTAAAAGTGAAATCAATATATATTAAGCATTTAATAAAGCATATAGAGCAAATAGATTAAAATTTAATTTAATCTTGTGGAAATAGGATTGTTTATTTGGAATTATAGAACAAATGAACTAATAACAATAAAAATA